>NZ_RAWF01000116.1:0-29891 GCF_003612075.1 Corallococcus sp. CA041A | reverse complement strand
GACGAATCTCCAGCCTGTCCTCACCTGTCAGCCTTGCTGCTTTCCCTCTGCCTCGCACCCAGTGCCTCCCGTCAAGCAGGGTGCCATGGTGAGCACCCACGTGGTGCGTTCACCGCTTGAGACCGCCCTGTTTTCGAAAGCCAGTTTCAATGCCAGTCCGTCACGGAGCCACGCACTGTCTCGGAAACCTACTACGAGAGTCAGTACGACCCTTCCTCGAAGACGACCCGCTCCGTGCCGCGCACGCGGATGGTGACGCGCTTCGAGCACCGTCAGAAATGCGGTCACGTGCCCATGATGCGCACCGTGACGCGCTTTGAGTATCAGTTCCGCAGCGAGTACATCCCGCCTCGCTTGGAATTGGTGTCGCGGCAGTACACCCGGTGGAGCCTGAAGGAGACGCTGCCTACGTGCGCGCCACCTTCGCCGCGGACGGGCGACTCGCCCTCCATGCCCCACCGGGTCGAAGGTGAGGTGTACGGTTGCTCGCTCGAACAGGCGCCTGATGAGCCGCAGCAGAAGGGTGGGGAGTCGGAAAGTCGAAGCCTGAAGCTACGAAGACAGTATCGCCAGAGTGCCATGGCGAAGGGGCTGGTGCCCGCGAGCTGCCAGGACCTGGCACTCCAGGTGCCGCCGGACATCGAAGCGCCCTGATTCACGCCTCGGCTGATTGGGGCGGGCTCCAGAGTGAGCCGAGAAGACTGAGCACTGCTTGGGGTCGAGCGCGGTAGTAGCCCAGCCCCGAGCGCAGCGCGTTCTGAATCTCGGTCATCTGCTCCTCACTCAGCTCCAGCCGGCTCATGCAGGTTCAACCCGCGACCCCCGACGGGTTCATCCGAGCCGTGAATCTGGGGGCGCCCACGACTCCTGTGAACCCGGTTGGACGTACGCTCCGCTGGCTGCGAGGGACAAGGTGCGGTTAAGTATCGCAACTCATCAATACGCGCCGGTTGGCACTGGCGCCTGACGCTGTGAAGGATGGGCCATGTCTTTGAATGCCTATGATCTATCTGCGGGCCTGTTCGTCCGCGGATTGACCAACTTGAAAGCGCAGCTGACGAAGGCCGAAGACCATGCCGCTGCCAGTGGCAGCGGTGAGGCGGCGTTGCTGGACGCGCAACTCGCTGCGGAAGGGCCCATGCACGGCCTTGCGAGTGGCGCGCCAGCTGACCTGCACCTGTACACGCTCGCCGCGCAAGTCCACTGGGCCGCGGAGGGAGCCAGGTTGGCGATCGCGCAGTTGCTGGGTGCGCCACGGGTGCCGGCCGCGAACGATGCAAAGAGCTTTGCGGATCTGCACCAGCGGCTCGATGCGACGATCGCCTATCTCCGAGAGATAGCGCCAGGCGACCTCGAAGCCGGCCTCGAACGAGCGATTGTTATCGAGCACCGCCGTGGCTCGATGCACTCCAGTGGCCGCCAGTTTCTGATCGCATTCGCGATCCCCCACTTCTTCTATCACGTGACCACCGCCTACGGCATCTTGCGCAACCAAGGCGTGCGACTCACCATGGGTGACTTTTTGGGCAACTGGGGGGCGGGTTGAGCTGAACCATGTGACCCGGACCTGGACCTGGTGGCCGACGTGCTTCCCTGGGAGGACGCGCATGACCATGAGCGCTCGCTGCTCCAGCATCTGCTGCCGCAAGTCCAGCCAGGACACCTCTGGGTGGCGGACCGAGGTTTCAGCACGCGTTCGATTCTCCAGACATTCGCCGCCCACGATGCCTTCCTGCTGGTGCGGGAACATGCACGCAACCCCTCACCGAGCGAGGAGCGCCCGTGAAGGAAGGTGGGGCGCATCGAGACCTGCACGGTATTCGAGCAGCCGGTGTCCATTCCAGACGGAGCCAACGGCCTGCTGCGACTGCGGCGCATCGAGATTGAACTCGACGCGCCGACCAAGGACGGCGAAACCGTCATCCGGCTGCTGACGAACGTCCCAGCGAACCGAAAGGCAGCCACCACCCTCGCCCAGTTGTACCGCACGCGCTGGCGTATTGAATGCCTTTTGGGCCGCTTGGAGTCCGTCCTCGAAAGTGAGGTACCAAGCCTTGGCTCTCCCCGGGGCGCCCTGCTTGGATTCTGCGTTGCGCTGCTGGCCTACGACGTGTTGGCCCTTTTGCAGGCGGTGCAGACCGCCCACCCGGTGTGCGAGGAGAAACCCATCTCCCCTTTCTACATCGCGGCCGAACTGCGCGAGTACTACGGCGGAATGAAGGCCGCCCTTCCGGAGGAAGTCTGGGTCCCATACGAAGGCCAGACATCGAAGCGGCTGGCCCGGACGCTGGTGGAAATGGCAAGGCGTGTAGACCCTGTGATGCTCCTCAAGCATCCTCGCGGTCCGAGGCCAGCGAAGAAGAAAGGCTACGCGCCAGCGAGCGAGGTGCGCCGGCAGGTCGCGAAGTCACGCGTCCTCGCTGCCGGCGCCGTCGACTACGTCAAGCGAGATGTTTAAAGGGGTGCGACTCAGAGTCCGTTGGGGACCACGGTCACGGTGCCGGAGCCCCTGTTGGTCAGGATGAGATCGGCGTACCCATCCGCGTCCATGTCCGCGGTGGCGATGGCGTTGAGGCCAGGCGAGGCGCCGGTCGTGACGACGGTGCCCGAGGTGAAGCCTCCATTGCCGTTGCCGGTCATCGGGCGGACGCCGCCCGAGGCCGTTGTAACGAGGATGTAGGCGTCGAGCTTGCCATCGCCGTTGAAGTCACCGGCCACGACGCCCAGCGCCGAGTTGGTGGCCGTAGTGGCCGCGGCGGTTGACTGAACGCCGCTCGCGAAGGTGCCGTTGCCGTTCCCTCTGAAGTAGAAGAGGTACCGGCCGGCCGCGCCGTTCGAGAGGATGTCGAGCGTGCCGTCGCCGTTGGCGTCGCCGAAGGCGATGCCCGCCGTCTGGCCGCTGGCGGAATTGCTGTAGGCGACTGGTGCGGCGAACGTGCCGTCTCCCTGGTTGATGAGGATTGACAGGCGTGCGCTGGCGGGGCTCGTCACCACGATATCGGAGAAGCCATCGCTGTTCAGGTCACGGCAGGCGATGGTCGACTGAGCGCCGCCGGTGCTCTGGATGCCGATGAACGTGGGCGCGCCGAAGTTGCCCGCGCCGGTGCCGAAGAGCACGCTCACCTGGTTCTGGGTCACGCTGGTCGTGGCGATGTCAGCCACCCCGTCGTCATCGAAGTCCCCGGTGCAGAGGTGGACGGAGCCCGGGGTGCCTGTGGTGAAGCTCGTCGGCGCGCCGAAGGTCCCGGGCGCGCTCGAGCCCAGGTTCTTGTAGACGCTGATGTTTCCGTTGATGAGGGGCAGGTTGGTCTGGCCGTTGACGGTGACGGCGTCGAGCCACCCGTCGCCGTCCACGTCCACGGCCACGACCGCGTTGCTGGAGAGCGAGGCGCTCCCGTAGTTGACCTCCGACTGGACGCTGGCGTCGCCATTCCCCAGGAAGACGGAGAGGGAGCCAGAGGGAGTCTGGGTCGACCCGGATTCGGCATTGGCCACCAGGATGTCGAGCTTGCCGTCGCCATTCACATCGGCGACCGCCGGGGCCAGCGGGCTGTGGTTCGCGGGGGAGCTGACCGGCGTGCCGGGGACCTGTCCAGTGGGGGCGGTCTGGCAGGTGGCGTTCGAGCAGATCTGGCCCGTCGAGCACACGATGCCGCAGGCGCCGCAACTGTCGGCGTCGCTCTGGAGGTTCACCTCGCAGCCGTCGGACGAGTTCGCGTTGCAGTCCGCGAGGGTGCCGGAGCAAGACTGGCAGTTGGTCCCCTCGTAGGTGGGCGCGCACTTGCAAGTGTAGCTACCCATGCCGTCGATGCAGGTGCCACCGTTCAGGCAGGGGCTTGCGGCGCACTCGTCGATGTTGGTGCAGCTCACGCCGTCGCCCTCGTACCCCGCATTGCAGGCGCAGGTGAAGGAGCCCCCGATGTTGGTGCAGGAGGCGTTGTCGTTGCAGTTGTCGGTACCGGCGGCGCACTCGTCGATGTCGGTACACACTGTCGGCTCTCCCGTGCAGGTGTAGCCCGGCTCCAACTGGCAGACGCTGTTGCAGCCGTCTCCCGAGAGTTGATTGCCGTCGTCACAGACTTCGAATCCGCCCAACACTCCATCTCCACAGAAGACTCGTAGCGACGTCTCCACCGCGTCCACCAGGTAGAGCGCGAGCACCGCGCCTCTCAGGCGCACGTAGCGATAGGGCACGTTCCCCGGGTACGTCGCCACCGCGATATGCGTCCCCAGGCCCAGCTCCTTCAGGTGCAACGTGCTGGAGCCGATGAAGGTCCCATCCGCCTTCAGGAAGTCCACCTGGGCCACGAGTGCCAGCGTGAGTCCCTGATAGTAGACGCGCAGGTCTCCGGTGCCTTCCTCTCCCTGGCCCAGGTCCAGGACCAGCGCCGAGTTGAGCACGCTCAGCATGGTCGCGGCCTGCCCGTCCGGAGCGCCCAACGCCGCGCTCGCGTTGAGCACCGCCGCCGTGGTGCTCGACACCACCGCGTCCGCATACGGGTCCCACGTCAAGGAGGCTTCCGGCCGCTCACGCGTCAACGCCGCGTCACCCGCTTGCGACACCCCATCCTCCGGAGGACCTACCGTCTCATCGAGGGACTCCACGGCACACGCCCCCAGCGACAAGGCCAGCGCCACGCCCAGTCCCCACGACCACAGCACACCAGGATGACTTCGCATCGAGTGTCTCCCTCCGAGGAGCAGGATGAAGCCCAGAATGGCCCCCTCTCCTCATGGAATGAACGACACCATTCCGTGCTCCCCGCTGCCAGGCACGCAACACTTTGATGGCAAACGTTCTCGGGCTGCCAGCCAACAAGCCCTGGAGGACCATCGACACCAAGTCCATGTCATGTCTGTGCCCGTCTCCGCGAATCGATGCGCAGAGATGGGAATGGTAGCGCATCGCCAACAGTGCCGGTGAGCCCCAGGTGCGCGGCCAAGCGTCAAACCTTCGAGTGGAGGTGACGCCAGCACAACCGGAAGTGCCAGTCATCCAGGCGCGGCATAGGCAAACGAGGAGGACTTCCCCCGCCCCCCGCCCGTTAGCGGAGGCGAACCGGATGCTTGGAGCCCCAAAGGCGCTGAAATGCCTCCCCCGCTTCCTGGTGGAGCCCTTGCGCCTGGGCTTGTCATGAACTGACGTTACGCCTGGAGCCCGAGGTCTAGAGTTAAAAGATGTACGGGGAATCCACATGTGTCCGTTCGCCTTGGCGCTCATGAGTCCAGACGCAGTGCATCCTCCATGCGGCGGAGTCTCCGGGGCATGTCGCGAATTGATGACGGTCCTTGATTTCAAACGACAAATGTCAGAGTGGTGTGGTTGTCTCCTGCTCCCCGGAATGCCTTCCGGAAAGGAGGCACCATGCTTCGAAGCACATTGAAGTCCGCGCTGGTTGCACTGTTCATCCCCAGCCTGCTCCTCACCGCCTGCGGTGAGGGATTGGAGTCGCGTCCCGCCCTGGACCCGGAGATGGCCCGAGTGCCTGCTGGCGCCCCGGTTCGCGAGGGCTACGCCTGGAACGCCGCGAGAGGGAAGTTGGTGCCAGTGAAGTACGCCGAGGTGGATGGCCTGGCCATCCTCGAGGGAGACATGGTTCTCGGCACGGTGGAGGAGATGGAGGCGCGCGTGCGCGAGGTGAATGCCCGGGGAGGTATCCACGCCCCGGGGGTCCATGCCCAGGGCGTGGCCATCACCGGAGCAAACTTCCGCTGGCCCAACTCCGAGGTGCCCTACACCATCGACGCGGCTGTGCCAAACCAGGCGCGAATCACGGACGCCATCAATCACTGGCAACAGCGTACGCACCTGCGCTTCGTGCAACGCACCGTGCTCAACGCGGCGCTGTACCCGAACTACGTCAATTTCCAGACGGGCACCGGGTGCAGTGCCCACGTGGGACGGATTGGTGGCAGGCAGATGGTGTCGCTGGAGGCCGCGTGCAGCACGGGCAACATCATCCATGAAATCGGACACGCCCTGGGTCTGTGGCACGAGCAGTCGCGCGAGGACCGCAATACCTACGTGCTCATCCGGCCCGAGAACATCACCGCGGGCTATGAGCAGAACTTCAGCCAGCAGATCGCCGACGGTGACGACATCCTCGCCTATGACTACGGCTCCATCATGCACTACCCGAGGACGGCGTTCTCGAGGAATGGGCTACCCACCATCGAGCCACTGGGAGGGCAGGCCATCGGGCAGCGCGATTCGCTGAGCATCACGGACGCGGCAACCGTGGCGCGTCTCTACTCGAGAACCATCTCCCTGCGTGCCTTGCGCGGCCACTACGTGGTGGCCGAGGGCGGCGGCGGCGGCGCGGTGAACGCTAATCGTGCCGGCGTTGGTCCCTGGGAGAAGTTCCAACTGGTGGACCGCAACGGGTTCGAACTGCAGACCGGCGACCTCATCCACCTGCAGACGGCCTCAGGTAACTATGTCATGGCCGTGAACGGTGGCGGCTCGGGGGTGACAGCCACCCCCACGGCGCCTGGCAACTATGAAACCTTCCGCATCTTGAAGATAGCCGGCACGGGCCTGCTCACCATCGGCACCGGAGACACCGTGGCCCTGTCGACGAACGATCTCCTCAACCCCCGCTACCTGTATGCCGATAATGGCGGCGACGGCTCGGTGTATGCCGCCGGCGCCGCCGTGGGGCAATGGGAGCAGTTCACCATCACCTTCTACTGAGGGACGGGATAGGGCCGAGGAACTCCGGGCGAAAGCAGACACGCGTCTGGGAGGGCGTGGTCGCGGGAAGTACCGTGGCCACGCCCAGGTCCTCGTAGATGAGGGCCGCTCCCGCTCAGTCCGCGTTGAGAGCCATGGGGTCCAATCGCCTGTTCGCGGAGAGTCCTCGCAAGCATCCCAAGGAACTCGCGCCGTCCGTGCAGGCCTTGGTCGAGTATGTGAAGCGTCCCGAGAACGACTTCCTCCGCATCTACATCGGAAGCATGCTGGACGCGGCCAACCAGAAGAACCCGCTCAACATCAAGACTCCCGCGGACTTCTTCCAGCAACTCGACAACGCGCTCTACAGCCTTCCGAAATACGATGCGAACTTCATGGCCGCGCTGCCGTTCTACACGGTCCTGCAGCCCTTCATGGAGAACGGCCCCGGCTGGGCTTTCTTCACCAACGAGGGCATCCGGCCCTACTTCTCCGCGATCCTGAAGGCCTATCACGACAAGCTGGAGACGGCCGCCTCCCTCGCCTACATGAACGACTCGCACGGGAACTGGCTCAGCGCGGACGCCCGGGAGTACCTGAGCCTGGACGATTACGTCTATTCCCCCTCCGCGCCGCATGGCGGCTTCAAGTCCTGGAACGCGTTCTTCATCCGCGAGTTCAAGGACCTCGACGCCAGCCGTCCCCTCGCGCCGGACCCCTCGGGGAAGGCGATCATCAGCCCCGTGGACGGGCAGGTCTGGAAGATCTCCAAGCAGGTGCAGCGCGAAGCCACCTTCGACATCAAGGGCGAGCAGTACTACCTCACGGACCTCCTCAACGAGCCCGCGGACAGTCCCTTCCTCAGCCACGTCAACACCCGGATGGTTCTCTTCATCGAGTCCATCGGAGAGGTCGCCATGGTCTTCGTGGGGCTGACGGAGGTGTCCTCGTGCGTGGCGACGGTCAAGGCGGGTGACCTGGTGCAGCGGGGCGACGACATTGGCCACTTCGCGTTCGGCGGATCGACCGGTCGAAGATCGCGTCCCTCAGCATCACGGACAGTCCCTCACTGGGCGACGGCGGCGGCGGGTCTGGGGAGAAGCTCGATAACGTCGTGATGGTGAGGCAGAACATCGGGCTCGCGCTGTAGTCGCGATCTCGGTGTCCACGAGACGTGAACGAACTGTGGGCACCAACTCTCGGCATTTCTCTCAGCAGTCTCCTTGACGTGCCGCGGAGAGGCAACGGCGCCCCCCTGACGCAGCGACCGAGCACCGCTGTCAGTCTCAAGGCGAGGCCCGCGGAGTTCCACCCATGCGCGGCGGCACGCCTCGCCGTGAGGCAGCCCGTGGCCTTGCTTTGCCGTGGAGGGAGAAGCGCTCGCGGAGCAACTGGATGAAGTGGGTCAGTGGAGCGGGGCGCTGGCGGGATGCGCGGGTGACGGCGCTCCAGCGGCGTCTGATTCCCCGAGGGGTGAGCCGGACGGTCCGCAGTCCATGGCGCTGGTCCGGCAGCATCCATTGAGGCAGTGCCGTCACGCCGATACCGCCACGCACCAGCTCGATCAGTGCCTCGGTGAGGGGGACGGGGGATACCCGGTGCGGCTCGATGCCCGCGGGCCAGAGCACGCGCGTGAAGACATCGAGCTGCTCCCGAGGCGCGGCATAGGTGAGCAGGTGCTCCCTCACCAGGTCCTCCGCCGTGACATGTTCCCGCCGCGCCAGCGCGTGGTCCTCGGGGACCACCAGCATGAGCTCGTCCTCGAAGAGCGCGGTCTGTGCCAGACGGGCCTGCGGCGGGACGTCGGTGGTCAAGGCGAGATCCAGCTCGCCATTCAGCAGCGCCCCAAGAGGCTGACGCGTGGCCTCCAGGACGATGCGCAGCTCGACGCGTGGGTGCTCGGCCTGCCACCGCCCCAGGATGGGCGGCAGCCAGCCATACACCGTGTAGCAGCCCGTGCTGAGCCGGAGCAGGTCGTCCTGCGGGTGCGCACGGCAGACCGCCTCGGCCTGGGCCACCTCGCTCAGGACCCGCCGTGCGGAGAGGAGCAGCTTCTCGCCTGAGCCGGTCAGGAGCAGGCGGCGCAGGCGGCGCTGGAAGAGCCGCACGCCCAGGCGCTCCTCGGCATCACGGAGTTGATGGCTCAGTGCCGAGGACGTGAGGTGAAGCTGCCGGCTCGCCGCGGCCAGGCTTCCAGTGTCGGCGACCGCGGCAATCAGCTTGAAGTGACGGAGCTCGAGCATGCCGGTCAGCTTCACATGAGCCCGGTTCAGCATCATCGCGAAATCGTTTCGCTGCGCTAACGGAACGGGTCTCCTTAACGTGGGTGTCCCAGCGCCAGGAGCACGGACGGATGACCCGGTCAGACAGCTTCCCGAGGATTCAGAGCCTTGCCGTACCCCCATGGTCGTCCGTGCGGATCGACGACATTGAACCGGTCGTCGTCGGCCCCGGCTGCCTTCGGAGGGACTTGCCAGGTCCTCGCGACGTGAGGGTCTGGGTCGTGGACATGGCTCCCGGGAGTCAGTGGCCCTGGGTGGACGTCCACGACACCGGCGAGGAGGTCCTCGTGGTGAGCGGTGAGCTCATCGAAGGGGAGCAGCGCCTGGGGCCGGGCTCATACCTGTTCTTCCCGCCGGCAAGCCGTCATCAGCCGCGGACCGAGACCGGCGTGCGTCTCTTCGGCATCAACCTCGTGGCCTCCCCGGGGGCTCGGTGAGCCAGGACGCCCTGACTTCCTTCTCTCCATTCCGGATGGAACCCTCGAACACGGAGGGACTGGGCAAGAGGGCCCGGCCTTCGCGGACGGGCCGTCGGGACTTCCTGCGTGCGGCGGTGGCGCTCTCCGCGGGCGCGGTCCTGCTCCCCCCTGGGACGGGCCGTGCGACGAAGCCTGTCGACAGCGCCGCGCTTCGCGCCCAGCGGTTGGCCTGGGCCGGAGTGCGGCTGCGGCTCGGACAGGACACGCTCTTCCTGGACCCGTTGAGCGACCCCACCGTGTGGGGGGCCGCGCTGAAGGACCCGCTCGTCCCGTTGGACGTGCGCGACGGGGGCCGCTTCGTCCTGGTGACGCATCGCCATCCCGACCACTTCGACCGGGTGGCCGTCCGTCAGGCGCTGGGGGACAGCGGGACGCTGGTGTGCGCCCCGGACATGGCCGCGGCGGCTTCCGCGTCGGGATTCCGCGTGCGGTCCGCCCCGCTCTACGAGCCCCTCTTGCTCAATGACTTCACCGCCACCGCCGTTCCCGCGGTGGATGGCTATGGGGATCCCCAGGTTTCGTGGATCGTCTCCGGTGGAGGCCGCCGCATCATCCACTGCGGCGACACGCTGTGGCATGGCTCCTGGTGGCACATCGGGCGACAGTTCGGCCCCTTCGATGCGGCATTCCTGCCTATCAACGGGGCGCGCTTCGGCTGGCGCAAGCCCGTGAGCGACGTGCATGCCGTCCTGACGCCGGAGCAGGCGGTGGCCGCGGCCGTGGTGTTGGGAGCAAAGCTCCTCGTGCCCATCCACTACGGCCTCGCTGCCTCCGAGGACTACCAGGAGGTCCCGGACGCGGAAGCGCTGCTTCTGGCCGCCGCGCGCACGCGGAAGGTGAACGTGGAGTTGGCACGTCCGGGGGAGTGGCTGACCTGGCGGGCCCGGACCTGACACGAACCTCGAGGCCGGGGCGTGCCCTTGTTGACTCCGAATTCTGGGTAGACCGTCCGACGATATGAATGACGCAACATGAGGCGTGGGGACGCCGGACGTGAGTGATAGGAGATGAGGCGGCCCCCTGACACGGCCCACACAAACTCAATGAAAATCCTCCTCCTGACTCCGCTCCTGCTGAGCGTTGCTTGCATTCAATCCGCCCCGGCCAAGGAGGCTGAGACGGCAAGTCGGACCGACCGCGTCTTGACGCATGAACAGATCGGACATCCCTACCAGTCACAATACCCAGGTCCTTCTGGATCCCCACATCAGCGACGGCATGTATTTCTTCCGAGCGCCCGGCGACAAGTGGGGTCAGAATCCTCACAACGGCGTCAATGCTTGCGACGGGTCGGCGGCGGTCGCGAACCACCTCCGGAACGATCCCCTGCTGTCCAAGATGGCCGGCCCGTTCTGCTTTGACTGGGATGCCCATGACTGGGCTTGCGCGGGGCTGGGCGGGACGCCCGCGGCGTGTGCCGACAGCTACATCTATGAAGGTGAGATCCCGTATGTAACCAACCCTGATGCAGGCACCGTGGCGGGCCCGCGGGAGCGGGGCATCTTGCAGTTGCACGACGCAAGCCCGGTAGAGGGCCTCGCCGGAACGACCTGGTCCTATGACCTCGTGGTGTCCCTGGTCACCAAGCTGAAGGCCAGGTCGGGAACCCCGTATGTCTTCGTCCCGCTCGACGCGATTCCGGGCGTCCGGGGAACGCTCAGCTTCCCGTCACCGACCCACTGGACGACGACCTACCTGTCCGACGCGGACCTGTGGAACACCGACATCGGTTACCACGGCACCGTCCGACTGGGAGACCTCAACGGGGATGGCCGGGCCGATGTCTGCGGTCGAGGCAGCGCGGGCCTCCGCTGCGCCCTGTCGAACGCCGACGGCTCCATGGGGGCGGAGGCGCTGTGGCTCTCCGTCGTGTCGGACACCCTGGGCTACAAGCCGAGAGAGTACAGCACGACCTTCCAGCTCGCGGACATCGACAACGAGGGCAAGGCGGATGCCTGCATTCGCGCAGTCGATGGCTACCTCTGCTTCAAGGCGCTCACAGGGGGCTTCCAGACCTCGGCCTGGCCCTCGACGTCGTTCTCGAATGCGAATGGCTGGAACGCCACGGAGGCTCGCTACGGCTCGATTCGCGTCGGGGACGTCGATGGGGACGGATACGGGGACATCTGTGGCAGGGACGCGAACGGCAAAATCGTCTGCAGCCTCTTCAACGGGACGACCTTCGCGGCGGCGGTGGAGGGGAGTTCGGCATTCACCGCGTCGTCCTGGTCGCAGCCGGAGTACGCCACCACCTTCCAGCTCGCGAAGGTGAACAACGACAACCTCGCCGACCTCTGCGTCCGGGGTCCTGACGGAATCTTGTGCGCGTTGTCGACGGGCAGCGGCTTCGGCACGCCGTCCCTCTGGACGCAGATGGCCTTCGATGACGCGTCGGGGTGGGCCACGAGCCCGTCGCGCTACAAGTCCATCAAGCTGGGCGATGTGGATGGGGACGGCTACGCGGACGTGTGCGGCCGGCACTCGACGGGAATCGTCTGCGCCTTCTCCACGGGCACTTCCTTCAGGAACTATCGCTACGTCCTCAACACGAACTTTGGAGATGCCGCCAACTGGTCGGGCGAGGAGTACGGCGCGACGCTCGCGCTGGGCGACGTCAATGGAGACAGCTACGCGGACGTGTGCGCGCGTGCCGCGGCGGGGTTGACCTGCATGCCCGCCACCACCCGGCTCGCGGAGTTCGATCCGGTGCTGAAGGTGGGGTACTGCTCGACAGTGGGTACGGCGTGTGACTCCGGGAGCTTCTACGAGGGGCGCGGAGTGGTGCACCCGGAAGCCAACCAGCCCAACACCCTGCAAGGCACCTGCGCGGATGGCGCCTCCGGCGACTACCTCTCCCACCCCTCCATCGAGCGGGTTCGGGTCACCACGGTCGACAACCCGGTCATCACGCCGCGGGTGGACCGAGAGCTCGCGGTGGGCGAGAGCGTGCGTGTCGAGGTCAGCGCGTATGCCTCGGCGGCGGGAGAGCAACTGGAGATCTTCCGCGCGGCGAATGCCTCGAGCCCTACCTGGGTGAGCCTGGGCACGACGACGCTGTCCAGCGCCGGGTACGCGTGGGTGACGAAGACCTATACGCTCCCGTCGGGCACCACGCAGGCCGTCCGGGCGGTCCTCCGTCCCTCCACCCTGTCGGGCGCATGCCCCGGCGGCAGCACCACGGACGTGGACGACCTCGCCTTCCATGTGAAGTGAATCGCTGAGCCCCCAGGGCGCCCGGAGGCCGAGCATCGTCTCGACTCCGGGCGCTCTTCACCTGGGCCTGTGGCTACCGGATATTCGGGTCCAGTGGGAGTCGCCCCGTTCCGTGGCACTCCCGCACTTCGTGGGGTCGGCAGGCTCAGACGCTGAGGAGCACGCGACGGAGCAGCAAGTCGAAGCTGGCGCGGCCATACAAAGGAGGCACCGGGTTACCCCCGAGCCGATGTTACCGGTCGCGCCCGTGACCAGATACTTCATCGCGCCCTCGCGTCGGCCCAGCCGCGCACGACTTCGAGCGCTATTCTCTTTTGACCCTCCTGCGTGAAGTGAAGGCCGTCCTCCATGAGCAGATCCTGCGGGGGTGGCAGGCCGAGCCTCGCGAACAGTTCGATCGCGGGCTCGTCGAAGGCGGCAATGGCCTCGGCGACGCGGGCGATGTCCTCGTTGCGGAAGCGAACCCCGAAGCGGGACAACCCCCAATGCTTCGACACGCGATCTTCGAGCACCGGGGGAGGAGTTACCCACAGACACTGCGCCTTCGTCTCCTGGGAGACGCGCTTGCGGAGCTCCGCGAGGTTGCGCGCCGTCTCTTCGGGAGCGACGAGCGTCTTGCTCGGCGTCGGGCCTTGTGTTCGAGCGTCGTTCATTCCGATGAAGAACAAGATCCAGTCTGGATTCCTCGCGATGACCCCGCCGATTCGAATCAGGCCGTGCGTTGTCGTCTCACCGGCGACGGCGCTGACGTCGATCGAGATTCCATCCGCGGGACGGCGCGCGGCCAACATCTCGGTCAGGATCACCGCCCACGACTGCGGATCAGAGGTGTGGCTATCGCCGAACGCGAGAACCCTCGCCCCGGGCCGCAAGGGAAGGCGGTCCACCATCGCGCCCACCGCGGGATCCGCGAGCAGCTTGCGCGCGGCCTCCTTCGCGCCTGCCCGCAGGCGCCCGAGCTCGGCGGAGTAGGCGTCCGGAGCGAGGCCGAGCAGCGCCGCGCGCATCGGCTCGGTGAGCGCCGCAGCCCCGGGAAGCGATGCCACGGTTTGTTCTGGCTGAAGGACCTTCATGAGCCAGCGCGTCTGTTCGGTCGACCATGTCATGCGCAACGAGATACCGGCCGGGACGAGCACGCACTAGTATGCCAATCGGAAACGGACTCTTATCATGCGTGCAAAAATAGACCTGGACCTCAACGACGTCGCCCTGCTCGTGCGAGTGGTGCAACGGCGGAGCTTCTCTGCCGCTGCTCGTGAGCGCGGGGTTCCCGTCTCGACGGTGAGCCGCCGCATCGCCCGGCTCGAGTCGGCGCTCGGCCTGCGGCTCCTCGAGCGCACGACGAGGACGCTTCGCCTGACGGACGCGGGGCGTAAGTACTTCGACCATGCCGAACGCGCGATGGACGACCTCGCGCAAGGCACCGGGCGGGTTCGCGAGCTCCAGGATGAACCTCGCGGCCGCGTTCGCATCGCCGCGCCGACCGCCTTCGGAGCCGCCGTCGCCAACGTGGTCTACCTGTACCTCGCCAAGCACCCGGGGGTGTCGATCGACCTGGAGATCGACGGACGTCGCCCCGACCCCGACAGCGGCTTCGACATCGCGATCATGACGGAAAAATTGAACGACACCGACGACTTCGTTGCGCGCGAGGTCCGCCCAATGACCAGAAAGTTGCTGTTCGCGAGCCCGCATTACCTGAAGGAGCACGGCACGCCTCGCGGAGTCGAGGAGCTCGCCGTTCATGACTGCATCGCGACGCGCGCCACGGACGGCCACGCAACGTGGACGCTCGCCCAAGGTCGCACGAAGCGACGTTTCACCTTCGCGCCGCGCCTCTACGTGAGCGAGTTCTCCGCTGCCTATCGCGCGGTGCTCGCGGGTGTCGGCATCGCGATGCTCCCCGAGTCGCTGTGCGCCCAGGATGTGAACAAGAGGCACATGGCTCGAGTCCTGGAAGGCTGGGAAGGGGAGGCTGCCGGTGTCTATCTGCTCTACCGCGCCCATCGGTCGCTGACGGCGGCGGTACGTACCTGCATCGACCACCTGCTTGCGGAGCTTCCCGCCACTCAGTTGGTCCGCAGCGCTCGCGAGAACTGACCGGGAGTTGCTCGTGAAAACCGCCTCCCCGTCGCTGCGTGCAGCTCTTCGCGCCCCCAGAAGCCAGGGCGGACGAGGTGGTCGAGGCCGCGGATCGGCTCGGGTGGCTTCACTCACGCGACGGTTTCAACCGCGGCCATCTACAGTTCCCCTGTGGAGAGTCATTGGCTCAATTCGTCGGGAGCCGCTGGACCCTGTCGTCGTCCTGAACGGGGCCCACGCTCGGCGCCTGTTGCGCGAGTCCAGCAACGGCCTCACGGACCTGCGCCTGCCACGCCACCCTTCCTGCTCAGCACGAGGTGACCGCGAGGCATCGGTCCCCACGTGGACGAGCAAGCCAGTCGTCTCGGACACCCATGTCGAGACGCGGGCGAAGGTGCTCCGGCGTCCCCCTTCCTTGAAGCGCCGATGCCCGCGAGGTAGAGAACGACGCCTCATCTCCGCAGGGGGCGGGGATTCAGGGCAGGGACGCCTTCATGAACCCACGTGGCGCCGAGAAGGAATACCTCCAAGATGGCCTGCGCAGCGGACTCAAGCTCGACGCGCGCTTCGACGCCCTGACGCCCCACCTCCACGTGGCGTGGATCTCCTGGGACAGCGGCTTCCGCGGTTCGGGACTGCGCGTGGGCGACCGGGTCATCGCCATCGACGGTCAGCCCGTCGTCAAGCCACCCGACCTGGCCACCACGCAGCGCACCGTGCCCTTCATGCTCGGCCAGTACGCCGAGAACCAGACCTGGGACAAACAGGGGCGAAAGGAGGGTGACCAGGTCCAGGTGCGAATCGTTCGCCGGCGCGAGCCCGGCGAGGGCTGGGAGGAGCACGAGTTCAGCGGCGCCCTGCTCCATGAACGCACCTGGAGCATCGCCGATACGACGCGGCAGCTCATCGGACCGGGAGGACCCGAGCGCATGGGTCGCGACGGCTTCGACGAGGCCTGGATGTCATGGCTCGAGAAGCGCGTCTTCGACTGGGAGCGCCTGCTCGACAGCACCTTCGGCGCCTGGCGCACCTCGCGAGGGACGCGCGCGGAGCTCGCGAATCACCTCGGACACAAGGCCCGCGTCGACTTCCTCGTCGAGCATCATCCTGGCCCCTTCGCGACGGCGATGCGCGAGGACTGGGAGACGGTGCGTGCCTGTCTCGAAGGAGACCTCGTCGCGCTCCCGGCGGATGCCCTCGAGTTCCGCACCCGGGGCGAGGAGCAGGTGAAGGCCATCGGCCTCCAGGCCGCGGCGGCGTGGAAGGCCCTGCTGGAGGCGCGTGCGGGAGAGACGCTCAGCGCCTTCCCTGTCGTCGACCCCTTCCGGGGTGACCGCTCGGCGGTGACGGGCAAGCTGGTCTCACTGCCGACGGTGACGCAGCGCGAGTGGCTGGTCGACATGGGCAAGGGCTACCTGGCCTGGAACCAGTCCGGCGCCTGGGTCTTCTGCCCCGCCAACACCCCGGCCATGAACAAGGTCTTCTCCGCCATGCAGCGCTACCAGAAGCGCGTTGCCCCGTCGGTGAGGCTCGACATCGCCGTGCTCGGACGCATCCTTCCGGATCCCCGCCTGCTCGCGGGCTCGGGCCGCACCGCCGCCGGCCTGGAGGTAGAGCCCGTCGCCGCCCTGGTCGGCGGCGTGGTCTGCGTCGATGTCAGCGACCCGAGCGAGGGCGGACCGCGCTTCGCTGGAGAGGAGACGCTCAGCCAGGAGAGCTTCGGCGCTCCGGCCGACGACGCGAGCCCGCGCGAGGTCCTCACCGCGATGATTTCGGCCGTGAAGCGCGGCGACCAGGAGACCTGGAACGGCCTCTTCGCGGACTGGCGCGCCGTGCCAGACACCGACCGGCCCATCTACTACCCGGTCTGGACATGGAACGGCCGCGACAGTGAGTGGGTGCGCTCGCGGCAACTCCTGCTCAACAAGGTGCTCGACGCGCGGGTGCGCTGGATGGGCGATGTACGGGTCGTCATCCAAGGCGACGAGGCCCCGGGCCTGCAGCGCATCGAGGAGGTCGAGTTGGAGGTGGACCACGTCGGCCTCTTCGAGGGCCAGACCCGCACCTTCAACTCAGTCGACGTGCGGCGGCGCTGGACGGTCCAACGCCGCAACGGTGGCCCCTGGCGCATCACCAGCGAGCAGAGCCTGTAAGGAGCACTCCATGGGCTGGTATTCAAGCCGCGTCTCTGAACTCAACGAACGGTTGAACCGCGCCTCGGAGGGCGCCCCCGACACGGTGAAGCGCGCTTTGAGCGACGCCATCGTGAAGGTTGGAAACGCGGCCGATCAAGCCCTCTCGGCCATGCTCGACGCCAGCGAGCGCACCAGCGCCGGCAATCTGGGGACGCAGCGCAAGTGGCAGGAGCGCTGCGCCACGGCCACGGCAGACATCAGCCGCGCCTTTGGTGATGCCGCCAAGGACAACATGCTCTCGCCCGCCCTCCAGCTCTTCTGGTACCAGGCGCTGGAGCACGAGATGGCCTTCTTCGACTCCCTGGCCAAGGTGCAGACGCCCCAGCTCCACGACGACCTGCTCGTCCATCAGGACCTGCTCAACAAGATGCTGGGCGAGCTGTGGGACAAGTGGACCTTCCTGCTGTCCAAGGACGTCATCTTCGAGAACGACCAGCGCCAGGTGGTGCAGCAAGTCTCACGGATGGCGCAGTCCATTGTCGACGAGCTCGCCCCGGGCGTGCTCAAGCGCACCAGCGAGAGCGTCTCGCGCGCCACCGCGAAGTCGCTCGACGTGGCCCTCAAGCTCGATGACAAGCTCCTGGGCGGCAAGGGCGTGGACCTGGCCAAGCTCGTCGCCTCGCTGTTCGATGTCGACATCCCCGACGAAATCGACCGCAACCTGCTGGACGCCGTGCAGGGTGGCTCCGAAATCTACCAGGTGCAGAAGGGCCACTACCGCAACCTGGTGTCGGCCTACCAAAGCCTGGTGCAGGCGGAGAAGGGCAGCGTCCTGCTGCTCTTCAACGCGACGCGGGCGGAGGTCGACACGTACCGTGACAAGAACGACCTGGGGAAGGCCAAGGTCATGCTCGATCAGGCCAAGGGCTACCTCTCCGACTGGGCCTCACGCGTGCCCAGCTCGGCCCAGCGAAGCGAGGCCTCCGGCTTCAAGGACAAGGTGTGCTCGGCCATCGACACCGACTGGAGGCTCACCGAGGAGCTCGACAACAAGTTCCGCGACAAGTTCAAGGGCATCTTCGTCCAGTCCCTGGGCAGCGAGACCCTCGAGCAGCTCGCGGAGTCCTACCTCTTCCGTCAGCACATCGAGGAAATCACTCGCAAGGACGCCGCCGGCAAGCTCAAGGCCCTGCCGGGCAACCTGCAGAGCGAGGTCGACAGCGCGCTCGAGCGGGGCCTGCGCCCCCTCGACGACCTGGTCAACCGCGTCCCGGAAGAGGTGCGCGAGCTGGCCCGTATGAAGAACCAGCGGTTCAAGGAGCACGTGCGCGCCAGGCTCAAGGACCGCATCCAGGCCCTGCTGCCGGCCATCGTCGAGCTGGCCGCCCTCTGGGACCCGAACAACCTCTCGAGGGACTTCAGCCGCGAGGAGCTGGAGAAGGCCCTCCGCTGAGATGGGACGGCGCGACTCAGGGCCGCGCGTCACTCCGCTTCACCCTCTGGGACTTGAATCCATCCGTGTACGGCACTGCGTCCTGCCTGCTCTCGCCAGCGGTCGGGAAGTCCGTACCCGTTCGACGAATCGCGTGGAGTATCGCCCGCGATGGGGTCTGTTTTCTGCGCGCAGTGCGCAGCAGATCCGGGTGATGGATTGGAGGGTGTCGAGTTTCTGCTCGCCGATACCCACCGGGGATGGGGCATTGCGTCGATGGCTCGGGCTGCTGCGCGCTGGGCGCGCTTTTCGTAGAATGCCACGCCATGGGCCTCCTCACCTTCGGTCTCAATGTGACTTTGGACGGGTGCATCGATCACACGCAGGGGATCGTGGACGACGAGCTGCACGACTATTGGAGGCAGCTCATGGAGCAGAGCGGGGCGATGCTCTTCGGGCGCAACACCTACGAGCTGATGGAGGGAGCCTGGCCCGCGGTGGCACGCGACGAAAAGGCGCCGCGCGCGATGCGCGAGTGGGCACAGAAGCTCGAGGCGAAGGCGAAGTACGTCGTGTCGGGCTCGCGGAGCGACTTTCCGTGGCAGAACACGATCAAGGTGGAGGGTGACCTTCGCGAGGCGATCTCGGCGCTGAAAGTGAAGACCGAGCGGGGTGTCCTCGTCGGAGCGCCCAAGCTCGCGGCTGCGCTCGAGGAGTGGGGGCTCATCGACGAGTACCGCATCGTCGTTCATCCCATCATCAGTGGCCGCGGGCCGACGTTGTTTCATGGCCTGTCGAGTGCGCGGCAGCTCGAGCTCCTCTCGACGCAGCGGTTCAAGTCCGGCGTGCAGGCGCTCCACTTCCGTCGCAAAGCGGGATGAGCGTGGAAGGACCCGAGCGCTTCACCGGCGGCTGCCATCGCGGCACGCCTTTTTATGCATCTTCGGTCTTCCCGCAGGATGCTCATGACTTTTCATTCTGCGAGCCTCATTTGCGAGCTACCGCGACTTCGCGGGCCAGTGCGACGAACGCCGTGTGAGCGGCCGAGGAATTGCGCCGGCCAGGGTAGTAGAGGCAGAGCCGAGCGAGCTCCGGTGTCCAGTCCTCGAGCACGCGAACGAGGCGTCCCGCTTCGATGTCGCCTCGCACGTCCGGCTCCATGAAGAAGCCGAGTCCGATGCCCTCCAGGACTGCGATCCGCGAGAGGCTGGCCTCGTCCAGCGTGATGGGCCCCGTCACATCGATCAGGGCCGTCTGCCCCCGCTTACGGAAATCCCACCGGAAGAGGCTGCCGTTCGGCAAGCGCACCCGGATACACCGATGACGGAAGAGGTCCGATGGGACGCGCGGCCGACCGTGCTTCTTCAGGTACGCCGGCGAAGCGACGATGGCATGGCGTTGGGGCTCTCCAAGCGGAATGGCAATCATGTCGGTGGGCACGAGGTTCGCCATCCGCACGCCGAAGTCGAACCCCTCGGCGACAACGTCGACCAGCCGGCCTTCGGTCACGACGTCGACATGCACGTCCGGATGGCGGCGGAGGTACTCCAGCACCAGTGGCGCGAGGATCTCGCGCGCCGCTGTCGCAAATGTGTTGATGCGCAGCATGCCGGACGGCTTTGCCTGCTGGGAGCGAGCCGCGTCCATCGCGCCGCGGATGTCCTCGAGTCCCGGAGCCACCTGTTCGACGAACGCTCTGCCGGCGTCGGTCAGCGAGACGCTGCGCGTCGTGCGGTTGAAGAGGCGGACGCCAAGATGTGCTTCGAGCTTCGCGATCGCGCTGCTCATCGCCGTCGTCGACATCCCGAGATCGAGGGCAGCGCCGCGAAACGAGCTCCTGCGAGCGACGGCGAGGACGGCATCGAGATCATTCAGTCCGGGTTGATACATTGATAGTCCTGTAGGTCGGGATGTCACATCCTAGTTTGTCCCTATTGAGCGGGCAATCGCGCGGGCTTACGTCTTGGGTCATGACAATGCACCCATCAATTCGAGCCTATTTCGACGCGGACAGTGCCACGCCGCTCCACGCCTTCGCGCCCGATGCCGTTGTCGAGGATGAGGGACATCGGCATGTCGGGCATGCGGCCATCGACGAATGGTGGCGTGACTCCCAGGTGAAGTATCAGGCCGTCGCGCAGCCGATCGAGGTGAACGCGAAGGACGATGCCTGCGAGGTTCGCGCGAAAGTGACGGGCCAGTTTCCCGGCAGTCCCATCACGCTCACCTTTGCGTTCCGGATGAAGGGCGATCGGATCGCGGCTTTGAGCATCGGCGCGTGAGCCGCGATGCCCATTTCAACCCTGCGGAAGGAGATGACGTGATGAGAGAGCTAGAGGGGAAGCGCGCGCTCGTGACGGGCGGAACGAAGGGCATCGGCAAGGCGGTGGTCGCATGGCTGCGCGCGGCCGGCGCGACGGTGCTGACGACCGCGCGGGAGGGAACGGGCGAGGGCTTCATCGCCGCCGATGTCGCCACGGCCGAGGGCTGCGCGCGCGTCGTGAAGGCCGCCGGAGCAATGGACATCCTGGTCCACGTCGTGGGTGGAACGTCGGCGCCGGCGGGCGGCTTCTCCGTCCTCGACGACGACGCGTGGCAGAAGACGATCGACCTGAACCTGATGGCGGCGGTGCGTCTCGACCGGGCACTGGTCCCCGGAATGCGCGAGCGCCGGACCGGCGTGGTCGTGCACGTGACGTCGATCCAGCGGCAGATGCCGCTTCATGAGGCGACGACCGCATACGCCTCGGCCAAGGCCGCACTCTCGAATTACAGCAAGGCCCTCTCGAAGGAGGTCGCGCCGCAGGGCGTGCGCGTGAATCGCGTGTCACCGGGCTGGGTCGAGACCGAGGCCTCCGTCGGATTCATGAGCGAGATCGCGGCGAAGAACGGCACCGACGAGGCGGGCGCGAAGGAGCTCGTGATGCGCTCGCTCGGCGGAATTCCTCTCGGGCGCCCCGCGCGTCCGGCCGAGGTCGCCGAGTTGATCGGGTTTCTCGTCTCGGACCGAGCGAGCGCGATCACCGGGGCGGAGTACGTGATCGACGGCGGGACGGTGCCCGTGAGCTAGCAGGCTGCTGAAAAACTCCGGTGCGGGGACGACCTCCCGCACCGGAGCAGGGACTCCTCCTGACCTGGTGAGCCAGGAGCCTCCGGACGACAAGGGCAACCCCACCGTCGACTTCCACGGCGAGAAGAGAAGCAACGCCGCGCACGCGTCAACGACCGACCCGGAGTCGAGGCTGGCGCGCAGAGGATGCCGGGTATGACGTGCAGTGCTTCGTGGAAGCTGTACGGGCGCGACGGATGACTCCGCACGTGGCCCAAACGCGGGACGTGCGCCGGGCCAGCCGAATCGACGGCCGGGCCCCCCGCCATACGGGCTGCGCCCTGCCAGCGCGCGCTCTTCAGCACCGCGAGGAAAATCCCTGGGGATTCAGCGGCTTGAGCACGAAGGCCCCGCGGTGTTCATCGCGAGGCCCGTAGGAAAGCAAAAAGGCCCTGCCGGGGTGGGGCAGGGCCTTCTTTTTTGCTCCCCGAATGAAGCCCTGCGCGAACTCCTTCTCGGCGATTCTCCGAGAGGACTCAAACTCTCTGAGGGCCGAAAGGCGAGTAATATCCAGCAATTTCAAAGACGGGCCGGGCGAGCCCTTCAATCGGGGTCCGAGTGAATATCCGCAAACTACTCAGTGGGTGACCTCCCGTCTGTGGTGTTGATCCTCTCGATGCCTGCTTCACAAGGAATGCGTGGTGGCGACGCGCGTGAGCTCGCGGGCGATGTGCCGAGGTGGGTAAAAGTCGCATGCTTCGAGGCGCGCGGGACCGGGGACGCGCGAGGCCTTGTCCTGAGACTCCCGTGGCCAATCGCGACCCGCGCCCGGCCGGCATCCACGGCGTACGCGGGCAGGCCTCCGCAGGCCGTGTCGAGCCAGGCCGCGCGCAGCATCAGATTGGTACGCCCCGCTGCCGCCCCCGGTGCTCCACCTCGCCCTTCGCCGCTACAGGCGCTCGATGGCCTCGGCCCCTACGCGTCGCGCTCACTCGCCTGACGCACTGTCGAACGTGGCCTTGACGCCCCGCATGACTCGGCGCCCGAATTTTGGGGAGGCACACCCCCAAGCAGACGAAGATGTGCGCATCGCCTCTCGGCATCACGGCCAGCGGGACCAGGACTTCGGTCGTGAGCACGGTCTGGCGTGGTACGTGTAATCAACGCCTCTCGGCATCACGGCCAGCGGGAATCGAGGTGTGGGAGTCGCGTGAGTTCACCTCATGCTGCCGCCCCCCAGCAGCCCTACGGAAGAGCAGCCTCCCTCATGCTGCGAAGAGGAGCGCTCCCTGCGTCCTGCCGCTTCGGCTCCAGCCGAAGCCTCTTCATGAGCAGAGGAGGATGCATCCGGCTCCAGCGCCCCTCCGTCGATAGAGCCTTCGAGGTGGGCGGCCGTCTCCCTGACTCACTCCTGTTCGTCCGCATCGGGAGGAGTGAGTGCGTGGCGCTCGAGCATCCTCCGGAGCTGCGTGCGATGGATGCCGAGCGCTCGCGCCGTGGCGGTCACGTTGCCTCCGTTCTGGAGCAGGGCCTGCTCGATGCGGGCACGCTCGTCGGGAGGCAGGGGCTTCGCCTTCGATGGCGCCCGCTGCCGAGGAGGTTCTCGCTGCGCTTCGGGAGCCCGTGACAAGGCCGGCCCGAAGCTCGCTCCGGCGCCAGGACCGAGATGACGTGCCTCGACACGAGACGCGCCTTGCATGAGCGCGGCTTGTACCGCGCCGCGCAGCTCGACCAGCAACTCGCGGACGTTACCGGGCCAGGGCCTCCGCAGACACTCTTCGACCAGCGAGACGTGCAGGCCCATCCCGGGCGAGATCCGCTGGAGTTCCTGCTCGAGCAGCAGGGGAATCTCCTCGGGGCGCTGGCGCAACGGCGGCAGCGTGACCTCCGGTCGGCCGATGCGGAAGTACAGGTCCTCGCGCAACTGCCCGTTGGCCACCAGGGCGCGCAGGTCCTTGTTGCTGGCGCAGCAGACTCGCAAGTCTATCGGCTGTGCCTTCCAAGCCCCCAACGGGAGCACCTCCCTGCTCTCGAGTACCCGCAGGAGCTTGGCCTGGACCGACAGGTCCAGTTCCACGACCTCGTCGAGGAACAAGGTGCCTCCATCCGCGGACTGGAGGTAACCCGGGGCGTCCACGTCGGCCCCTGAGTACGCTCCCCGCCGAGCGCCGAACAGCAGTCGCTCCGCGATGCTCAGGGGAATGGCCGCGCAGTTGACGGCGATGAAAGGGCCACTTCGCCGGTGAGAGTGGAAGTGGAAGGCGCGCGCCACGCCTTCCTTGCCAGTACCGCTCTCCCCATGGATGTGCAGCGAAAAGCCAAGACTGGCCGCCCGGGAGACTTCCGCGAGCAGACCTTGCATCGCCGGCCCCCGCACGAACCCCTCCACGAGTTGGACCCCCTCGGCTTGGAACGGCCGTAGGTCCTGGCAGGGAACGAAGAGCGAGTCCCCCATGCGCACCACACGCCTCGCCTCATGGACCGTCCCCTTGGGAAAAGCCTCACCGTCCACGAACGTGCCATTCTGACTGCCCAGGTCGGTGACCCAGAAGCTCCGCCCATCGAAGCGGACCTGGGCATGACGCCGCGACATCTTCGCGTCCTGGACCTCACCCAGCGCGGTGGCGCCTCGCCCCAACTCCAGGACCTCCCCACTCGAGGGCATCGCCACGGCCATTGCCCGGCCTCCTCCGAAGAGGCGCAGCAGCCCTGGGACACGAGCCGCATCGCTCGCATGAGCGCCAGCGACATCCCTGCTGGAGCGCACCGTCGACCGTTCCAGTTCCCGTTCCATGGTTGCCATCATACGCTTGTGCCACGGGCACACGTCAGGCGGTGCCTCTTCCTGTGCCACCGACCCTCGCTCCACCACTGCGGGCCCGCGTCGCTTCGCAAGTCATCGAGACTCCTCGCGGCGCGGGGAGCCCTGTTCACGCGGCCCGCTCTGGCACGACGTTCGCTATACAAGCCCCACGATGAATGGACTGGCAATGACAACGAAGCAGTGCCTCCGCCCTCCCGGACTCGGCTCGCGAGTGAGCGCAAGGCTCCAGTACGTGGTGGTGCTGTTCCTGGCCATGGGGGTCAGCGGGTGCTGTGTATTGTTCCCCGGGAGCAAGTCCTGCGTGAGGCCCACGCCCCCCGGAGAGCCCGGCCTCAACGAGAGCCTGCCCGTCCAGGACTGCCGCTCGGAGACCTGTGTCCTCCCCCCGGAAGCCATACCCCTGTCGCCATGGGAATGTCCGACCGGGCAACCCAGCTGCCGACCTCCGGAGACGAACGGGCTGGGCATCTTCGTCGTCGAGGGCGGCACCTACTGCTTCCAGGTGGATGGGAGACCCCGCTTCTGTCCCGAAGCCTTCGCGAACATCCCGGCCTCGACCAGCGCACGCAGCCCCTCTGTCCGCTTGATGGGCCGAGTCCCCAGCAGGCCCGGGGACCTGCTCGGCGGATACACCGTGACGGGAGTGCTACAGAATCCCCATACATCCGGCACAGGCGAGTTCGTCACGATTCACAGCATCCAGGCGGAGGGCACCCGGTTCACCGTGAACTACTGTCCCATGTCCAGCGACTGCATCGACACCGCGACCCAGGTTCTTCAACTTGGAGACGAGAACCTCCACCAGCTGAGACTCCGGGTTTCGCTCCCAGCCGATGACGGCGGGCGCGAAGGAGCGGCGACCTTCGAGGTGGCGGTGACGCCCCGCCCCGGGGCTTCGACCCAGGTCCGCGGCTATGACGTCCTCTACCGGGAGGCCACGGGGCCTTGGGTGCATCACTGCGACCCGAGGGGCGTCATCGCCTCCGGCAGGGACGCAACTTCCTTCCTGCCAGGGCTGCGCATCAACAGCGTGAACGCAGCCGTCGAGCCCGTCCCGACGTGGACCACCATCGGCTGTGAGTCGGGGGCCATCGTCAGCTGCCTCGACTGGGGCTACGTCCCCTGGAACCCCGACACAGGCGTCTACGACACGCTCCGCGGCCATCTCTTCGGCTCGTGCCTGCAGGCCAAGCGCGCCGCGTATTTCGTCGGCCGCGGAGACCTCAAGAGCTACACCCGGAATGGCACGCGCATCGACAAGCGCGACCAGTTCGGACTGGGGAGGAACGCGAACAGCCAGGTCGAAGAGCTTCGGACGCTGGAGGCCCTCTGGAGTCCCCAAGGCGCGGTCTGCCTCAACCCTGAGAACCGCCGGGTCCCCGACATCGCCCCGCCCGCCGGCATGCTCGGTGTGCCGCCTTGCGCCAGGCCGCCCACATGGACACCGACGGGAAAACTCGCCACGGGCACGTTCACCCCGGCGCCGGACTGAGCCCCGCCTCGCGGAGCGCCTCCGCGTACTCCCGCCGCAGCAGTGGATTGAAGACGAGGGCCTTCACCAGTGACTCGCGGGCCTGACGCAGACGCTCGGCGCGCGCCGCCTCCGCGCGTGCCAGCCGTGCCTGGAGCAACAGCAACCCTCCACGGACGGCATGAGCCGAAGCCAGCTTCGGGTCCAGCGTGAGCGCCCGGTCCACTTGCGCGAGGCCCTCGGAGATGAAGCCAGGGGCCTCGCGGGGAGACACAGCTTCCGCCAGACGCAGGCAGGCCCTCGCCAGCTCCTGGTGGGATTCGTTGTAGGGCTGTATCTCCACCGCTCTCCTCGCTTCGGCGCGCGCGAGCTGGAGGAGTCGGAGTCCGGAGCCGCCGTTGCGTCGTACCCAGGTGGCCTCCACGAGCGCCAGCCGCGCGCTCAGGACCTGACAGTCGGCGCAGCTCGCATCCCCTAGCGTCGCGTCCCGCAGGGCATGCCGGCCCGCCTCGAGCGCGACATCGGGGGCGCGACCTTCCACCACGGCCTGGGTCGCCGCGAACAAGTGCCCCGTCGCGAGGAAGAAGTGGGTCCGCGCGAAGGTCGGATTGATGCCGAGCGAGCGCTCGAACCAGCGAGCGGCACGCGCCAACGGAGCCCGTGCATCCGCCGCCGAGGCGACGAAGTACTCCACGCGAAGCAGCTCCGAGAGCCCCAGCTTGTTCAGCGCGGAGTGGTAGTTGCCGTTGATGGCGAGCACTGCCTCACCCGCCGCGATGGCCTTTCGCACCTCCGGCTCCGGATCAATCCCCCGCGCGAGCCGCTGAGCCGCCATCGCGTTGTACAGCTCCGCCAGGTTCGAGTACCCGAACACGTATTTCGGGTCGTGCCTCACGGCCAGACGCAGGAGGCGTTCCGCCTCGGCATAGGAGGAGGATGGGTCCTCACCGCGCTCTCGCTGGCGATTGCCTCGCCAACGATGCACCAGCGACAGGTCGTTGAGTCCCCAGGGGTATTGGGGTTGGAGTTCGAGGGCCCGACCCAGCCGGGAGATGGCCTCGCGCCAGGACGGCTCGGGGTCTCCTCCCTCCCAGGACGCCTGAAGCCCCAGGAAGAAATAGCCGACGCCCAGGATGTCGTGTGCCTGGACGTCCAGGGGAGACAACTCCACCGCGCGCGACGCGGTCGCGATGCAGTCGGTGAGGAGTCGTTTCGGGTCCACCTCTTCACCGCCCGGTTTCGCGGCGCGGTACCGATTGAGGAGGATGAAAGCCTTCCGGGTGTAGCCAGCCCCGCGAGACGGCGCGGCCTGGAGACCCTGCTCCGCCGCGGACAGCGCCCTTTGCAGCGAAGCCCCGGAAGACTGCCCCTCGCGCCGGTCCAACTCCGCCTCCTGCAACCCCACCTCCGCCAGCGCCTCGTAGCTCCGGGCGTCACTGCGTCCCAGCTCCACGGCGCGCTCATGGAGGCGGCGGGCCTCGTGGAGGCCCGAGCGGGCCGCGTCGTAGTTGCCCCGCTCCAACTGCTCCATCGCTCGCGCGTGGGCCACGTCGCCCGCGAGCTTCCGGGCCTCGTACAGCCACGGCGCCTGGGTCTCGGCGAGGGCCGCCGCCCGAGCCGCCGCGTCGTAGTCGTGGCGATAGAAGGCAATCAATCCCTCCAGATATTGGGGGGACTCCAGCTCCAGCACCTGGCTGCGTTCGAGCGACTGGAGCGCTGGCCGGAGGTACTGTTCTTCGAGGGCGCGCTGCCGCGCCGCGACCCACGCCGGGTCGCCCCCGTGCCGCGCCGCTTCCATCTCCTGGTGGTAGCGCTCGCCGAGGCCCCTTCCCAGCGCATGATGGAGCTCTGGCGAGTCCAGCCCCAGCTTCCTCGCGCGCGTCAGCGCGGTGTGCGCCTGTTCCAGCTCTTGCATCGCCAGATGGCCACGTCCCAGAGCGTACTGGACGAGCGCATCTCCCGGTGCCCCCAGCGTGTGAGGCCAGGCGGCGATGCGCGCCATGCGCTCACGCACGAGCTGCTGCTCTCGACGGGTGTCATGCAGGGGGGCCGTGTATGCGAATCGCAGGAACCACTCGAGGTCCTTCACCTGCTGGCCAAGCTGCTCGGCCATCCGCGCACGCCCCTCCGATTGCAGTCGAGCCTGTCGCGCGTCCCACCTGGACGTGATGCCCAGGACCGAGAGCACCAGGATGAGCGAGAGTGACACGGCGGAGCTCGCCACCAGGGTCCGGTGCTTGCGCGCGCGGCGCCATAGCCGGGAGAGCGGCCCCGGGCGCTGCCCGAGGATGGGCTCTCCGTCGATGTAGCGCCCCAGGTCCTCGGCCAGGGCTCGCGCCGAAGGGTAGCGCTGCCCGGGGTCCTTGCTCAGGCACTTGAGGACGATGACCTCCAGGTCGCCGGGCAGGTGAGGCACGAGCGTGCGCACGGGCGGCGCCTCTTCGTGGAGCACCTTGTTGAGGGCGCCGACGAGCGTCTTGTCCGAGAACGGAGGAGCGCCGGTCAGCAGCTCGTGGAGGGTGGCGCCCAGGCAATAGACGTCCGAGCGCCGGTCGACGGCCCGCGTCTCCCCTCGGGCCTGCTCCGGTGACATGTACGCGGGGGTGCCCATCACAGCGCCCGACCGGGTGAGGCCCTGCTCGAGGCCGGGTTCGTGCGCCAGACCGAAGTCCATCACCACCGGGGCGCAGCGCCCGTCCTCCTGCCGTCGCACCAGGATGTTGCCCGGCTTGAGGTCGCGGTGGATGACGCCGAGCCGATGCGCCTCGTGCATCGCGGAGGCGACCTCTCGCATCAGTTGGACCCTCTCCGGGAGCGACAGCCCTGCCGCGGCCTGGTCGAGCCGCTGGCCCTCGATGAGCTGCATCGCGATGTAGTCCCGGCCCTCCGCATGACCGACGTCGTACACCGCGCACACGTTCGGATGGTCGATTCGCGCCTGCATCCGGGCCTCTTGCAGGAAGCGCATCACCCGGTCCGGGTCCGCGCCTCGCACGAACTTCAGCGCGACGGTGCGGCTCAGCCGCCTGTCCCAGGCCCTGTGGACCTCTCCCATGCCGCCGTGGCCGAGCAGCTCCAGCAACGTGTAGTGCCCCACGGAAGAGTTTCCGTGGAGCTGGCCCGACCCCGCTCCGGGCGAGCCGTCCGGCACGAGGCTGGCCCCTACGGTGAGCTGTGCCACCTCCGGAGTGACGTCCCGGTCATCGTCCACGGCTTCCCCCCATCCCGTCATGGTAGCCCATGATGGTCTACCCAGACACCCGGCCCCCGGCCATCCGACACAGCGAAACGGTGTGCCTGGCACCGCGCGGCGCTGTGTCCGTGGCGTGCCTTCCTGGGCCTCAGTCAGGTGCGCTCCGAGGCAGATGCGTCCGAGGAACGCGGCGACTGGATCGGCATGCGAGCTGCAAAGCCATGCATCCGACGAGGACGTATGGAGAGGCCTTCACGACCGAAGCACCGACTCCACACCTCCACGCTCATGCCGCCGAGCCGAGGGGCCGGCTCCGGCAAACACTCTCACACGCCTCGAAGCACCTTCACTCCAAGGAGTCGAACCGATGGCCCATTACAAGAGGATCCTCATTGCTTCAGCGGTGGTGCTCGGCAGCGTGGCGGGGACCGCCAGCGCCCGCACCGTCTCCGGGTGGCACGGCAAGCCCCAGCTCCAAGCGGATGGCGCCTGCCTGGGCGAGTCGTGGACCACGCAGACGAACAACTGCCCCAGGACGGTCGGGCTGTTCTACCCGCTCCAGGTCGACGACTCCGGTAACTACCGGGTCACCTTCAATGCCTATGGCGCGAGCTCCGCCAACAACGTCGGCTGCCGGTTCTTCGCGCTCAGCCGTGATGCGACGCAGATGTGGTCGGTGCCCGTCACCTACCTCCCGAGCTTCGGCGCCAACGTGAGCGTCGCGCTCGGCCCGGTGTACGTGCCTGTCGGCGGCACCCTGAACCTCGCGTGCGACCTCAACCAGGGCGCACGCGTGAACAGCGTTTACTGGTACCAGTAGTCCCGTCGAGCCGCCGCTCCCCGGCTTTCGGGGAGCGGCGGCTCCCTCCACCGAGGTCATGACCATGAAGCCCCGGCATCTCTTGACGGGAGGCGCCCTCGCCTGCGCGTGCGCCACCGTGCTGTTCTTCCAGCAGCGGCATGACAGGGACGAGCTCCTTCGACGCGCCTCCATGGCGGAGCCGCTCGCGACCGAGAGGCAGGGGCCGGCCTCCGCGCCCGAGCCCACGCCGCCCGCC
>NZ_RAWF01000115.1:0-29935 GCF_003612075.1 Corallococcus sp. CA041A | reverse complement strand
CCCGGTGGACCAGTCCACCAGCCGGTAGCCCGCGGGCGACACCAGCCCCGCCGCCACCGCGTTGCCCGTCGCGCTGTCGAACGCCACCGCTGACTGCGCGAACGCCGCGCCGTGCTGGCGCAGGTAGCTGCCGTCGTTCATCGCCTCCAGGTAGACGCGCAGCGGGGCCTCCAGGTCGTACGGCGTCTCCAGCTCCTCGCCGCACGCCACCGTCCTGTCCAGGCGCTCGTACGCGTTGACCAGCAGCACCGGCGCCGTGTCCCCCACCCGCACGCCCACCGTGGCGGACGGGAAGGACTCGCCGCCCGCGTTCACCGCGGCCACGCGGAAGTAGCGCAGCGTGCCGGACGACAGGGTGACGGTGGCCGACGTGTTCTGGATCTCCGTGCCCTCGTCCCAGCCGAAGCCGTCCGCGCTCTGATAGAGCCGGTAGCCCGTGGGGGCGTCGCGTCCTTCCTCCGACGCGACCTGCGGAGGCGCGGTCCATTTCACCTCCACCGCGCCGGGCGTCGCGTTGCGCGCCACCACCGCTCCCGGCGTCTCCGGCGGCAGGTGCACCGCCGCACCGTCGCGGGTCGCGAAGTACTTGATGAGCCCCTGGGTGATGGCGCGCGCGGCCACGTGGCGGACGCGCGCCTCCTTGAGGTTCGCCGCGTCCGTCGTGTTGTCGTGGTACGCCATCTCCAGGAGCACGCTGGGCATCTCCGGGTTGTGCGTGGGGTTCACCTCGCCCAGGTTCGCCGAGCGCAGGCTGCGCACCCGCCAGTTCGGATCCACCTCGCGCTTCAGGTCCGTTTCAATCTGGGACAAGAGTGCGCGCCCCAGCACGTCGCCGCCCTTCACGCCGGTGAAGTTGAGCGTGCCGTCCACCGGGTTCGGTCCGTAGACGTAGGCCTCCGTCCCCCGAATCGTGCCGGACGTACCCGCGTTGGTGTGCCACGCGACGTAGACGGCGTCCTCGCCCTCCTCATGCAGCCACGCGGCGAAGCGCGGCCGGGACGTCACGTCCGCGTTGCGCTCGTTGGACAGCGCGTTGGCTCCCGACGGCGCGTACACGCTGAACGGTGCTCCGCTGTACTGCACGTGGTAGCGCCCGCTCTCCTCGAAGCGCGGACGCAAGAGCGGCCCCTGCGCCGCGTCGCCCATCAGGCCGCGCCCACCGCCCAGTCGCACCGCGTCCACGGACAGCGTCGCGCCCTGCGCCGAGTCGTTCTCCAGCACCACCGCGCCGGACTCCGGGTGCTGGCCCGCCTTGAAGTAGAAGCGCCCCAGCAGCACCCACGTTCCGCCGTGGCGCTGCTGGTTCACTCGGAAGTGGCTCTCCCCTCCCGCGTGCTTCACCACATAGTGCGCGTCCGTCGCGCGCGTGGGGTCGGATCCATAGGAGACGTAGACGTTGTAGGCCGCGTCCGCCGGCACGTCCGGCGTCCACGTCACCTTCGCGGTGGAGGTGGCCGCCGTGTCCAGCGTGCGCGTGGTGCCCAGCGTGAAGGGCTCCACCCCGTTGCCCATGGGCACGGGCGGAGGCGCCCAGCCCTTCTGCGTGGAGGCGTGGAAGCGCGCGGCGTCTCCGTCCTCCACGTAGCCCGTGCCGCCGTTGTCCACGGTGGCGATGAGCGGGTTCAGGTCCGTCTCACGCACGGACACCACCGTGGCGCCCGCCGCCATCAGCATGGGCTGCAGCTCCTGCGACACCACCTCCACGGAGATGAAGTCCTCCACCACGCCCCAGGTGTTGGGCCGCTGCGTCGCCCAGCGCTTCAGCCCGTTGTCGCGATAGAAGCCGTGGCCCGGGCTCAGGTAGATGACCTTGCCGGACAGCGCGCCCTCGCCCCGCCGTGTCTGCGGCACGCCCGCGGTCTTCACGTTGGACTTCGCGGCTCGCGTCTCACGGCGCACCACGGCGGGCGCGTCCGGCGACAGGCGGCGCTGCTCGTGCGCCCGGGGCGCCGGAGCTGGCAGGTATTGAACACCCGGCGGCTCCAGGCCCAGGTCGTCGCCTTCAAAAGCTTCAGGAGTGCCCTGCGCATGAGCGAGGACGGAGGTGCACAGCAGGGTCAGCGCCAGCGAGCGCGACCAGGACGAAAGGAACGTTCGCATCACGCGACCGACCTTACCCCTTCACTCCCCCGCTTCAATCGGACCCGTGGGTGCTAGCCTGCCCACCCCTTCACCTTCCGATGACCGTTCCTGTAACCCCCCGTCCCCAGTTTCCCTCCCGCCGCAGCAACGGCCTGTTCGCCTCGTTCGGACATGCGTGGGCAGGGCTCATCCACACCGTGGCCTGGCAGCGCAACATGCGCATCCACCTCATCTCCGGCGTGCTGGTGGGGCTGGTGGGCAGCGGCATCCCATTGGGGCTCGCGGAGAAGGTCACGCTCATCTTCTGCGTGCTGCTCATCTTCTTCGCGGAGATCCTCAACAGCGCGCTGGAGCAGCTGGTGGACCTGGCCGTGCAGCAGTTCGACGAGAAGGCCCGGCTCACCAAGGACGCGGCGGCCGCGGGCGTGCTCGTGCTCGCGGGCGGCACGGTGGTCATCTTCGCCGCCATCCTGATCAACTACTGGGAGACCGTGCGCACCAACACCGACGCCATCTTCCGGCAGGTCGCGCTGGGCGTGCCGCTGGCCGCGTGCGCCACGGTGCTCGTGCTGCCTCAGCCGAGGCCCGCCGCCGTGGACGCGCTCGCGTTCCTGCTGTCCCTGGGGCTGCTCGCGCTGACGGCGCCCACGTCCGCGAGCCTCGTCTTCACCGCGCTCACCGCCGCGCTGCTCGTCATCGCCGCCGCCGCCGCCCGCGAGCGCCGTCGCCACCCCCAGCCCTGAAGGCTTGAGGACGACCCGGCGCGTCGCACGGCCACGAAGAAACGGCGACCGACGGTCTCAGGCGACGCCGAGCTTCTCGCGCGTCTGGGCATCGGTCGACAGGGCCTCGGCCATGTCCTCTGCCTCGAAGAACGGCCGGATTTCGATCACGTTCCGGCCCGACATGGGGTTGGGGCAGCGCTTCGCCCAGGCCACGGCCTCGTCCATGTCCTTGACCTTCCAGATGGAGAAGCCGGCGATCAGCTCGCGGGTCTCGGTGAACGGCCCGTCCATGACCGTGCGGCCGGGACCCTCGCAGGCGATGCGCTTGGCTTCGGAGGAGGGCTTGAGGCCGGCGCCAGCCACCAGGATGCCAGCCTTGACCAGTTCCTCGGTGTACCGCTCCATCGCCTCGAATGCCTCGGGCGTGGGGGGCGCGGCGTTTTCGCTGTCCTCGTTGGCGATCATGAACACCATCACCCGCATCGTCTGTCCCCTGGTTCGAGCCGGCCCTGAATGGCGGCTCACCGTGGCGACGAACGCGCGTGCCGGAGATCGACAGCGTTCTTGCGAATCTTTCTGGAGCCCCCCGTCACCTCGCGGGTGGGGCGCCCGGAACCAGTCCGGAGCCCGCTCACCCGCGGAGGGTTGATGCGCTGGATTCTAACGGGCTACACGCGCTGCTGAAAGCCTGCCCCGGAGTCGGGGGCTGGCGTCGACTGGGCGGCGGCGACCGCCTTGTCGCCTTCCTTCAGGTCGGTCGTCACGAGCTCGAGGAGTTCCGTCGCGATGCCGATGACCTGGTGCGGCGTGTAACCGCTTGCGCGCAGCTGGTTGAAGAACGTGCGCGCGAGGATGCGGGTGCCCTTCTGGTCGGTGCTCACGGGAATTGCCTCCGGAATCGGCGCCAACTGTCCGGCGCCGCAACTGCGTGGGAGTCCGGTCTTCAACCTCCGTGCCAGCCGTTCTCTTCCAAACGGATTCTCCAGCAGTCCTGAGGGGTTGAAGCCCGGAAATGGACGGCACGGAACGTGGAAGGTGCGAAGGGGGTTACGCACCCGGACGTCCGCCCTGCCTGGAACGGCGTTGCCGGGTGTAACGGCGGGTACGCACCCACCCCACGGGGCATCTTGTCTTTTCAAGTGCTTGCATTCCCTCCGGGGGGTGGAGCACATACGCGCCCACCACCGAGGAGTCAGAACACAATGGCGTACCGGGTGAACAACATCGGGCTGTGGCTGGACGAGCCGGAGGAGCTGCTCGGCCAGCGCGCCGCCGAGAAGCTGGGGGTCACCCGGAGCGACCTCGCCTCCGTGCGGGTGGTGCGCTCGGTGCTGGATGCGCGCAAGAAGGGCAGCCCGCGTTACATCTACACGCTGGAGGTGGAGCTGGCCCCGGGCGGCAAGGCGCCGCGGTTGCCCCCGGACGTGAGCGAGGCCCCGCCCCCGCCGGAGATGCCAGTGCGCGTGAAGGAGCCGGAGAAGCTGCCGCTCATCATCGGCACTGGACCCGCGGGGTTGTTCTGCGCGCTGGGCCTGCTGGAGCGCGGCGTGCGCAGCATCCTGCTGGAGCGCGGCAAGGAAGTGGTGACGCGCCGCAAGGACGTGGCGAAGCTCATGCGCGACGGGTCGCTCGACCGCGAAAGCAACATGAACTTCGGCGAGGGCGGCGCGGGCGCGTACACGGACGGCAAGCTGTCCACGCGCATCAACCACCCCATGGTGCGCAAGGTCATTGAAGCCTTCGCGAAGTACGGCGCGCCGGATCAGATCCTCATCGAGGGCAAGCCGCACATCGGCTCCGACCTGCTGCCCGGCGCGGTGGCGAAGCTGCGCGACGAGCTCATCGCGGGCGGCTGCCAGGTGCACTTCGAGCAGCGCGTGGATGACCTGCTCTACCGCGACGGCCGCATCGCGGGCGTGAAGATGGCGGACGGGCGCACGCTGGAGAGCGACCGCGTCATCCTGGCGCCGGGCAACTCCGCGCGCGAACTGTACGAGCGCTTCGCCGCCGACGGCCGAGTGAGCGTGGAGGCCAAGCCCTTCGCGCTGGGCTTCCGCGCGGAGCACCCGCAGTCGTTGATCAACGGCATCCAGTACGGCTCCGCGGCGAAGCACTCCAAGCTGCCGCCCGCGGACTACAAGCTGGCGGAGAACCTGGACGTGGACGGCGAGGTGCGCGGCGTCTACTCGTTCTGCATGTGCCCCGGCGGCATTGTCGTGCCCACGCCCACCGAAGAGGGGCTGCAGTGCACCAACGGCATGAGCAACTCGCGGCGCAACGCGAAGTTCGCCAACGCGGGCATCGTCGTGTCGGTGTCCGTCGCGGACTTCGCGCGCGAGGGCTTCCACGGGCCGCTCGCGGGCCTGGAGTTCCAGCGGCACTGGGAGAGCGAAGCCTACAAGCTGGGCGGAGGCCGCTTCTTCGCGCCCGCACAGACGATTCCGGACTACCTGGCCGGCCGCGTGAAGAAGGACCCGGGCGACACCAGCTACCGCCCGGGCCTGGCGCACACGGACCTGAACAAGCTCTTCCCGGAGCGGCTGACGCAGTCGCTCAAGGCGGCGCTGCGCACGTTCGACCGGAAGATGAAGGGCTTCATCAGCGACGAGGGAAAGCTCATCGGCATCGAGAGCCGGACGTCCTCCCCCGTGCGCATCACCCGGGGAGACGACCTGCAGTCCGTGTCCATGCGCGGCCTGTACCCGGTCGGTGAGGGCTGCGGCTACGCGGGCGGTATCGTGTCCTCCGCCATTGATGGACTGCGCGCCGCTGAGCAGATTGCCACCGAGCTGGCTTGAGGTTCCCGCCCCCTTCCGGGCAGGGTAGGCCGGGAGGGAGGAAGACCCATGGCGTACCGCGTGCGCACTCCGGATGGTGAGCTGATGTTCCCCTCGCTGGGCGACATCGAGCGCGCCTATGTGCAGGGGCTGGTGGACCCGGACGACGAGGTGCGCGAGGACGGCGCGGAGAAGTGGCGCAAGGCGTCCTCGCTGCCCGTCCTGGCCCGGGCGAAGAAGCCCCATGGCCAGGACATGTCCAAACGCGCCCAGACGCTCACGGTGGTGGGCGCGGTGGCGGCGGGGGTGCTCGCGCTCGTGCTGCTCTTCACCGGCACGAACTGGAATGTCCGGATGATGGGCATTGCCCTGGCCCTGGTGGTCAGCGGAATGCTCACCCGGGTGTCCTTCAAGGCATACAAGCGGCCTCCGCCCGTCCTCTAGCGACGCTTACTCCCCTGCCCTCCGGGGCAGCGGCACGGCCCTCGCCGCCAGCAGGCCCCACACGGCCCATGTTTGATGGAAGGCACCCCGCAGGGCGCCTTCCATCGCGCTGGAGGAGGACCGCACCTTGCTCAGCACCTACCTGTCCCGAGAAGCCGCCCGCAAGCTGCGCCATGGCGCCCCCTGGCTGCGCCGCGAGGACATCGTCTCCATGGAGGGCGAGCCGCAGCCCGGCACGCCCATGCAGCTCAAGGACGAGGACGGGCATGTCCTGGGGCTGGGAGACGTGGACCTCCAGGCCTCGTACGCCGTGCGCCGCCTGGGCCTGCCGGACGAGTCCGTGGAAGGCCTCATCCCCCGCCACGTGCGCCACGCCTTCGAGCGGCGCGGTCGGCTGGTGGACGACCCGCGCTTCTGCCGCATCGTCAACGACGACGGGGACGGGCTGCCGGGCCTCATCGTGGACCGGTATGATCAGCACTTCGTCGTCCAGACGCTCACCCGCTCCATGGACGCGCGGCAGGAGGAAATCACCCGCACGCTGGGAGAGGTGACGGGGGCGGCCTCCGTGCTGCTGCGCAACGACACGCTCCGGCGAAAGGCGCTGGGTCTGCCCGCGCAGCGCCCGCACGTGATGTACGGCACGCCGCCGCGCTGGTGCCGCCTGCTGGAGATGGGCGCGCGCTTCACCGTGGACCTCACCTACGGCCGGGGCACGGGCTACGGGTACGACCACCGCGAGCTGCGCCGCTTCCTGAGCCGCACCGGCAACGGGGACCGGGTGCTGGACGTGGCGTGCAACGTGGGCGGCCTCTTCGTCCACGCGGGGCGACATGGGGCGAAGCAGATTCTGGCCTTCGACGGCAACGCGGACGCGGCGGACCTGGCGCGGGAGAACGCGGAGGCCAACGGGCTGCTCGGCCGGGTGACGGTGGAACAGGGCGAGCCGCTGGCCGTGCTCCGGGCCCTCAAGGACACCTTCGACCTGGTGCTGCTCGACACGCTGGGGGTGGCGTCCGAGGAGGACTTCATCGAACAGGTGCGGCTGGCCCTGCGGCGCACCCGCCATGGGGGACGGTTGCTCGTGGTCGGTTATCACCCACCGCTGGCGCTGGGCTCATTCACGGAGTGCGTGGCCACGGCCTGCGAGCAGGAGGCGCGCATCGCATTCCGGCTGGTACGGATGGGATTGCCGCCGGACCACCCGGCGCCGGTCGGCTCCCCAGGGGCCGAGTACCTGGAGGCGGTGGCGCTCGAGGTGAGCTGAAGCCCGTGCTGTTTCGCCCTCGACGGGCCCTCCTCGGTGTTAGTGTCCGCGCCGCGATGACAACCGAAAACGAATCCCAGGCCGCGACCTCTTCCACCCCGGAGGCTTCCGTCGAGACCGTCCGCAAGGTGTACGCGGCGGACCTGCGCGAGAAGGACCGGGTCAACACCGTCTTCCGCGTCACCAAGAAGGAGAAGGTGAACGCGCGCAGCGGCAAGGTGTTCCTGTCGCTGTCCCTGGCCGACAAGAGCGGCACGGTGGACGCGCGCGTGTTCGACAAGGTGGACGCGCTCGAGCCCGCCTTCCAGAGCGGTGACTTCGTCCTCGTGCAGGGCAGCGTCATCGTCTTCCACGGCCGCACCCAGGTCGTCGTGGAGGCCGTGGAGCGCCTGGATCCAGAGCCGCTCGACCCCAAGGAGTTCGAGCCGCCCCCCGCCCCGCCCGCCGAGGCGAAGGCCGAGTCCAAGTCCGGCGACGCGAAGTCTGGCGACGCGAAGTCCGAGTCCAAGTCCGGCGACGCGAAGTCCGAGTCCAAGTCCGGCGACGCGAAGCAGGCTGAAGGCAAGGCCGAGCGCCACGAGGGTGGCGGCGGTGGCCCGCGCGCGGTGGGGCAGATCCGTGAGCTCATCACCGAGCGCGTCAACGACCCGTTCGTGAAGCAGCTGCTGCTGGCGTTCCTGGACGACGCGCAGGTGTCCGCGGCGCTGCCGGTGGCCTCCGCGGCCAAGGGCGTGCACCACGCGTGGCGCGGCGGGCTGGCCGAGCACGTCCTGTCGGTGATGCGCCTGACGCTGCGCGTGTCGGACCACTACCCCATGGCGGACCGCGACCTGCTGCTGGCCGGCGCGTTCCTGCACGACGTGATGAAGGGCGGCGACGGGGCGTCCGACAAGGGCTTCGACACCTCCGACGAGGGCCGGCTGGTGGGCCACGCGGTGCTGGCCGCGCAGAAGATCCGCGAGAAGACCCTGGGCATCCCGGGCTTCCCGCCGCTCCTGGAGCAGCACCTGACGCACCTGGCGATCTCCCAGGGGACGTCCGGCGCGAAGGTGCCGGTGACGCTGGAGGCGCAGATCGTCGACACGCTCAGCTCGCTCGACGCGCGCATCTCCTCGTGGGTGGAGGCCATGCAGCGCGACCCGAACGAGCGCTGGACGGACCACCTGCGCGCGTACGACCGCTCGCTCTGGAAGGGCTTCGTGCCCACCGGCCGCGGCCGGGCTCCGGTGGAGGGCGGCCGCCGCAAGCACCGCGAGGAGAAGCGCAAGGCGCGCGCCGAAAAGGGCCCGTCCGCTCCTGCCGGCGAGGGCACTGCCGCCCCCGCGACCCAGGAGGCCCGTCCGGAGCGTCCGCCGCGGCCTCCTCGCGAGCCCCGCGCCGAGCGTCCGCCGCGTGAGGACCGTCCTCCCCGCGAGGACCGTCCTCCCCGCGAGCCCCGCGCCGAGCGTCCGCCGCGCGAGGACCGTCCTCCCCGCGACCCCAAGAGCCTGCCCGGCGAGCTGACCTTCAAGCCGTTCAGCGCGCTGGCGCCGCCCCCGAAGTCCGGTGGTGAGGGTGGTGGCTCCTCGGAGGGCTGAAGTCCATGGCGAAGCGGCTGGGAGAGCGGTTGATTGAGGCCGGCCTCGTGACACCGGGGGCCGTGGAGCAGGGTCTGGAGCACCAGAAGATCACCGGCCACAAGCTGGGGGACTGTCTGGTGGAGCTGGGCCTGCTCCAGGAGGCCGCGCTGCTGCGGCTCCTGGCCAATGAGTTCCAGACCCGCTTCGTCACCGCGGACAAGCTGGCCAAGGTCCGCATCGACACGAAGGTGTTGGACAAGCTGCCGGTGCGGCTGGCGGAAGCGCAGAACGTGCTCCCGCTGGCCGTGGATCCGGAGCGCAAGCTGCTCTCGGTGGTGGCCGCCGAGCCGCAGAACAAGTCGCTGCTCGACGAGATCGCCCTCGTCACCGGCATGTCGGAGGTCTACGCGTACATCGGCCTGCGCAGCGCCATCTCCGCGGCCATCCGCAAGCACTACTACGGCGACCCCACGGCGTTCACCACGCTGCTGGAGGGCCCCTCCGCGAACAATGGCCCGCGCCGTCCGGACACCCCGTCGAACACGCACGTGGGCGCGGAGCCGGGGCGCAGCGGGAGCTCCGCCGGACGCAGCAACGCCACCAGCCTGAGCATGCGGCTGGAGACGGACGCGCGGATGCGGCTGCAGCGCGGCGGCAGCGGCACCAACGTGGCGCGCGTCTCCACGCAGCGGCGCGAGCCGGGCGGCCCGCGCGGGCTCATCAGCGACACGGACTATGTGGAGACGCTGAGCCTGATGGTGGGCCTGCTGGAGCAGGACCGGCCCCGGCACCGGGGACACTCCGCGCAGCTGGCGCGGCAGGCGGGCATCGTCGGTCAGCGCATGGGCATGCCCCACAAGGAGCTGGCGGCGCTGTCCATCGCGGCGTACCTGCACGACCTGGGCAAGCCCCCGGAGCGGCACTTCTCGCTGGCGAGCAACGCGGCCAATCCGGAGTGGAAGGCCCAGGCCAAGGCGTGCTGCCGCGCGCCCACGAAGCTCTTCGAGACGGTGCACCTGCCCGCGCAGGTGAACACCATCCTCGCGCAGCTGTACGAAGCCTGGGACGGCTCCGGCACGCCCCAGGGCGCCAAGGGCGAGGACATCACCCTGGGCGCGCGCATCCTGGCGGCGGTGGACAGCTTCCTGGAGCTGACCAAGAACCCGGGCAACGCGCACGGCCGCGTCTTCAACAAGCAGCAGGCGCTGGAGCACCTGAAGAAGAACGCGGGCGTGCTCTACGACCCGGTGGTGGCGGACATCGTCGGGCAGCTGCAGAGCGGCGCGCTGCTGGTGCACCGGCTGGCCAGCGAAGGCCGCCAGGTGCTCATCGCGGAGCCGGACGAGGCCACGCGCGGCGAGCTGTTGGAGGCGGTGCTCAAGCAGGAGCTGGTGGCGCACGCGCTGTCCACGCTGGACGGCGCGCTGGACGGCCTGTCTCGGCTGGACTGCGACGTGCTGGTGGTGAGCTTGCGGCTGGGCCAGCAGGAGGTGATGGACCTGCTGGAGGCCGTGCGCTCCATGCCGGAGAGCGCGGGCCTTCCCATCGCCGTGGTGGGCGAACCGGATGCCCAGGCTCGCGAGCGGCTGCTGATGGCGGGCGCGACGGCGGTGCTCTCCCCGAGCGACAAGGCGGAGGTCGCCCGCACGGTGCTGTCCCTCTTCCAGGACCGCGTGCAGCACAACGGCCCGGGCCGGGTGGTGCGCGGCAGCTTCGATGAGCTGCCCCCCAAGGAGCTGTTGCGCACGCTGGGCGGCGGCAAGAAGAGCGGGAAGCTCCAGCTGCGGAGCCACACGCTGGAGGGCTCGCTGCACCTGGAGCGCGGCCGCGTGGTGCATGCGGCGTTCGGCGGCCACGCGGGCGAACCCGCGCTGCAGGCCCTGCTGAAGCTGAAGCAGGCGGACTTCGTCTACGACCCGGACGCGCTGCTGCTGGACATGCCGCAATTGGACCAGGACCTGGAGGCCCTGGCCAACGCGCTCACCCCAGCGTGAGGTTGAAGAGGCGGGCCGCGTTCGCCGTGGTGACGCGGGCCACCTCTTCCAGCGACACGCCCTTCAGCTCCGCCACCTTCTTCGCCGTCTCCAACACGTGCGCGGGCTCGTTCTTGCGGCCGCGGTGGGGCACCGGCGCGAGGTAGGGACTGTCCGTCTCCACCATCAGGCGCTCCAGCGGCGCGAAGCGCACCGCGTCCTGGAGGGCCTCCGTCTTCTTGTAGGTGACGACGCCGGACAGCGACAGGAAGAAGCCCCGGTCCAGGTACTTGCGGGCCGCGGCCGTGTCGCCGGTGAAGCAGTGGATGACGCCGCTGGTGACGTCCTCGGCAGCAAGGGCCGCTTCGCAGTCGTCATGCGCGTCGCGCACGTGCACCACCAGCGGCTTGGACAGGCGCTTCGCGAGCGCGCACTGCCGCCGGAAGACGGTGGCCTGAATCTCGCGCGGCGAGTGGTCGTAGTAGTAGTCCAGCCCGGCCTCTCCCACGGCGCGCAGCTCCGGGCGGGCGCAGGTGCGCTCCAGCATCTCGAAGTCCGCTTCCGTGGCGCGGGCGGCCTCGTGCGGGTGGATGCCCAGCGTGGGCGACAGGAAGTCCGGGTGCCGGGCGGCGACCTCCAGCGCGTGGCCCCAGTCACCGGGGCCATGGAACTGCCCCACCAGCACCGCGTGCACCAGCCCCGCGGCGCGAGCGCGCTCCAGCACTGGAGCCACGTCCGCGTAGTCCTTCGGCTCCAGGTGGCAGTGCGCATCAACCAGCTTCATGGCTTCTCCTGAAACAGCTCTTCCAACTCATTCCGTGCCTCTTCCGAGGCGAAGGTGGGCACGGCGCCGCGCAGGCGCTCCATGCCCTCCGCCACGGCCAACCGCCACACGCCGTCCGCCGCATCCAACCGGTCGTCCTCCGGCGCGCTCCGGTCTTCCAACACGGCGAGCAGCCAGGGCAGCGCCTGCGCATCCCCCAGCCGGCCCAACCCGCGCGCGGCGGCGCCCCGGCACGGGTCCTTCGCGTCCGCGAGGATGTCCTTCAGCCGCTCCAGCGCGCCGGGGACCTTCAATTCACCGCACAGCTCCACCGCGAGCGCCCGGTCCGCGCTCCACTTCTTGCGCGTGCGCTGCATCAGCCAGTCCGCGCCCTCCGGGTCGCCCAGCTTCAGCAGCACGCCCGCGGCCTGCGTCTTGTCGAACGCGGGCAGCAGCCACTTGCCGAAGAGGCGCTTCACCGCCGGCAGCGCCCGCGTGTCCTCCAGCTCCGCCAGCGCGCCCAGCGCCCGGAAGCGCAGCGTGTCCACGTCCAGCGCGGCCACGAGCACGTCCATGCCGGCGGGGTGCTTGAGGGCGGCGATGCCTCGCGCGGCCTCGAAGCGGACCTCCGGCGTGGGGTCCTCCAGCATTCCAGCCAGGGCGCCACGCGCGTGCGGCAGCGCGAGGTCCGCGAGCCGTCCGGTGGCCTCCAGCCGCACGCGGGTGTCCTCGTCGCGCAGCCTTGGCAGGAGCATGTCCGGGAGCTGCTCCGGCGGCAGGATGACGGACGCCAGGCTCACGCCCGAGCGGCGCACCTCCGGCTGCGCATCCGCTAGCAGGCGCACGAGCACGTCCGTGAACTCCCCGGCGTGCGCGGGCTCCTCCGACGCAATCTGGAACAACAGGTCCGCCGCCTCGGCCCGGCTCGCCGGCCGCTTCTCACGCTCCAGGGTCAACAGAGCGCGGTCCCGCTCGGCACGCCAGTCCGCCACGTCTCGTCACCTCTCTGGCGCCCAGGCTTTCCCACACCCAGCGCGTCCTTGGAGTCCCTGTCGCCGTCCGACGCCAGGGGCCTACCGCTCCACGTCCTGGCCTGCCCGCGTCCCGGTGGATGCCCGGGCCTACCGCACGGCACACATCCCGGTAGGCAACGCCGCCGCCCGGGATGCCACCGCTCGCGCTACTTCACTTCGGCGCCGGGCGGCACGTCGCCCGGCTCCAGCAGGGACAGGTCCTTGCCGCCCGAGCCCGCCGTCAACAGCATGCCGCGCGACTCGATGCCCTTGAGCTTGCGCGGCTTCAGGTTCGCGACCACGACCACGCGCCGGCCCACCAAAGCCTCGGGCGCGTACGCCTCCGCGATGCCGGACACGATGGTGCGCGGCGTGCCTTCACCCAGGTCCACGTCCAGCTTGAGCAGCTTGTCCGCGCCCTTCACCTTCTCCGCGGCCACGATGCGCCCCGCCTTCAGCACCACCTTGGCGAAGTCCGCGTACTCGATGTCGGCCGCGGGCGCGCCTTCCGCCGCCCCCGCTCCAGGGGACGCCTGCGTGGTGGGCACCGCTTCCGGACTCTTCGCTTCCACGGGCTTCTTCTCCGTCTTCTTGTCCTTGCCGCCTGCCTTCGCGGGCTCGGCGGCCGGCGTCCCCGCGGGGACCTTGATGATGGCGTTGACGCGCTCCTCCTCCAGCCGGGGCAGCAGCGGCTCCGGCGTGCCCAGCGGGCGAGTGCGGTCCAACAGCGGATACTTCGCGGTGGCGAGCGCCTGGAACGTCAGCGGCTCCGCCCCCAGCTGCGCGAACAGCTTCTCCGACACGCGCGGCGTCACCGGCGCCAGCAGCGCGCCCAGCAGGTACGCCACGTCCGCCGCGTCCGACAGGTCCGCCCGCGCGGCCTCCGCGTCCTTCTTCACCAGCGCCCACGGCGCCGACGTCTGCAGGAACGCGTTCGCGGTGGAGGCAATCTCCGTGATGATCCGGATGGCGTTGCGGTACTCCAGCTTCTCGAACGCCTCGCGCACCTCCGGCACACGCGCCAGCGCGTCCTCCACCAGCTTGCGCCCCGGCCCTTCCGCGCGGCCCGGCGCGAGCTTCTTCTCCAGCGGCCCGGCCAGCAGCGACAGCGCGCGGTTGGCCAGATTGCCCACGTTGTTGACGAGTTCGCCGTTCACCCGGAGGCGGAAGTCCTTCAGGTTGAGGTCCAGGTCCTCCACGCCCGCGCCCAGGTTGGCCGCGTAGAAGTAGCGCAGGTAGCTGGGGTCCAGGAGCTCCAGGTAGTCACGCGCGGCCACCATGGTGCCGCGGCTCTTGCTCATCTTCTCCCCGTTCACGGTCAGGTGCCCGTGCACCTTGATCTCGTTGGGGATGTGGAACCCCGCGACGTTCAGCACCGCGGGCCAGAACAGCGCGTGGAAGTAGACGATGTCCTTGCCGATGAAGTGGACGATGCGCGTGGGCGCGTCCTTGCCCCAGTACGCGAGCGCGTCCGCGACGCGGCCCGACTCCTTCGCCCACTTCTCCGTCGTGGCGATGTACCCGATGGGCGCATCCAGCCAGACGTAGAAGAACTTGTCCGTCTCACCGGGAATCGCGAAGCCGAAGTACGGCCCGTCGCGGCTGATGTCCCAGTCCGCCAGGCCCTTCTCGAAGAAGCCCTGGAGCTGGGCGGCCAGGCCCGGGTGGATGAAGCCGGGGCGCTTGAGCACTTCCTGGAGGAAGTCCGCGTGCCGCGACAGCTTGAAGAACAGGTGCACGGAGTTGCGGCGAACCGGCGGCGTGCCACACAGCGCGCACTTCGGGTCGATGAGGTCCGTGGGGTTGTACGTCTTGCCGCACTTCTCGCAGGCGTCGCCGTACTGCTCCGTGGCCTTGCAGTTGGGACAGGTGCCCCGGATGAAGCGGTCCGGAAGGAAGCGCTTGTCCTTCTCGCAGTAGGTCTGCTCGATGTCGCGGCGGTCGATGTCGCCCGCGTCCTTCAATCGCCCGTAGATGAGCTCCGCGTAGTGGCGGTTCTCCGGCGAGTTGGTGGAGTGGAAGTAATCGAAGCGGATGTCGAAGTCGCGGAAGTCGCGCTGGTGCTCGTCGTGGAAGCGCGCGACGAACTGCTCCGGCGGGATGCCCTGCTTCGCGGCGTTGATTTCGATGGGCGTGCCGTGGGTGTCATCCGCGCAGAAGTAGACGACGTCCTGGCCGCACGAGCGCAGGAAGCGGACGTAGATGTCCGTCTGGATGTACTCGACAGCGTGGCCGAGGTGGATGGCGCCGTTCGCGTACGGAAGGGCGCTGGTGACGAGGGTTCTCTCCGCCATGGACTCTCCTGAGGGCGGCGGACCATAGCCGCTCGGGGATACGAGGTCATCGCCAACATGCAGGCCCGGGGCTGCATGGCGCGAAGAGGGATGTTATCGACCGGACGCCATGTGCACCGTCCTGATCCTCCGTAACGCCCACCCCGAGTGGCCGCTGGTCCTCGCCGCCAACCGGGATGAGTTCTACGCGCGTCCGGCCCACGGGCCGAAGGTCCTCTCCAAGTCCCCCCGCGTGGTGGGCGGCCAGGACGTGGAGCGGGGCGGCACGTGGATGGGGGTCACCCACGAAGGGGTCGTCGTCGCCCTGACGAACCAGCGCGGCGCCCGGACCCTGGGCCTGGCCCCCCGCTCCCGGGGCGAGGTGGTGCTGCGCGCCCTGCAGGCCGGGTCGGTGGAGGCCATCGAGCGCTACCTCGGCACCCTGCCCGCCCCGGAGTTCCTGCCCTTCAACCTGCTCTACGGGGACGCGCGCACCCTGAGGGTGGCCTACGCGAGGCCGGGCCATGCGCACCTGCTGCACGAGGACGTCCCGGACGGCGTGCACGTGCTCCCCAACGACAGCCTGGACAACCTGGCCCTCCCCAAGGTGCGGCGGGCGCATGCCCTGGCGGAAGGCGTGGCGAAGCGCCCATGGCCGGAACTGGTGACGGGGCTCCAGGCGGCCCTGGGCGACCATGCCCTGCCCCCCCGGGAGGCCGCGACGGGGCCACTCTCGGAGGACGGCCTGCCCGCGGACTTCCTCCAGCAGCTCCAGGCGCTGTGCATCCACACGGAAGAAGGCTACGGGACGCGCTCGTCCGCCATCGTCGCGCTCGGGCCCGGCCACGTGGGGCACTACCTGGCCACGGACAACGCCCCCTGCCAGGGCAACTGGCGGGACGTGACGGGCCTGCTCACGGCGCCCTGAGCGGCTCGCCGAGTCGTTAGTCCAGCCGCGCCCGCATCACCGCGTCACGGCCCGCGTCGTAGGTGGCTTCGAAGGCAGGGCCCCGGCCGGTGAAGGCCTCCACCGGGGGCATGGCCACGTCCACGCGGACCTCTCGCACGTCGCAGCCCAGGTCGGAGCGGTAGAAGGCCGGTTCGCCGGTGACGTTGATGGCGATGAGCCGCGCGCCCGGGAACAGCTGACACGCGTCATGGACGGGCGTCGCGGACACGCGGTCCGCGCCCGGATCGATTCGCTCCAGCGTCGCGTCCTTGAACAGGAGCGGATTGGACGCGCTCGCGGAGACGGCCTCCGCCAGCGAACCGCGTGTGACGGAGACGAGCCGGATGCCGCCCGCGAAGGGCTCCTGGTGGAAGGTGGCGAAGGGCACGGGGAGTTCCTCCACGCGCGCGCCCGCGTAGAAGGAATCCAGCACCTGTGCGAAGCGCTCATGGCTCAAGGGGGGCACCGTCGCCGCGCCACCCGCCGCGCCCAGCGCTCCCGCCGCCACGGCCGGTCCCAGCGCGCCGCCCGACACCAGCACCGCGAGCAGGCCCACCGCCGCGCCCACCGCGCCTCGCGTCGCGGCGACCTTGCGCGTCTGTTCCTCGTAGGCGGTGAAGAAGGAATGGTAGCGCTGGCGCAGGTTGGCGCCGGGCGCGGACGCGTAGAGGCCGCCCACCACCGCGCCCATGCTGTTTCCCACCACGCAGTCGATGGGCACGCCCCGGGCCACCAGCGCATCCAGCGCGCCCACGTGCGCGAGCCCCTTCGTGCCTCCCACCGACAGCACCACGCAGGTGCGCGAAGCGCGCGTGTCCCGGTGGCACGACAGGGCCCCGGAAGCCACCACCACCGACAACACCATCAGGCCCAGCCGGCGCCGCATACATCCTCCCGCGCGAAGTCAGGCCACCCTACCCCGCTCCCAGTTCGAAGACCCAGGCGGCCGGACACCCGTTTCCGGCGGGCCTCGCGCGCGGGTCGACACTGGCGTCGGGCGCGGAGACGCGCTTGCCCAACCACCGGAGGCCGGAAACACGACCGCCCCCGGGACAGGAGCCCCGGAGGCGGAAGGTGACCTTCACGAGGCCCGGCGTGGACTCACGCCGGACCTGTGAGAGGGACTAGTAAGTGCCCTTGAGGGACGTGCCGCTGTACGTCGAGTAGCCGCGCAGCAGGATGTACATCTTGCCCGCCGAGGCCTTCGCCGCCGCGCTGCACGACTCGTTGTTGCCGGACAGGTACGGACGGCAGTCGTAGGACGACGTCGTCGGAGCGGAGCCGAACTTGATGTACATGTCCGCGTCGCCCGTGCCGCCGCTCAGGACGTAGGTGGACGCCTTGGAGGCCGGCAGGTCGAGGCAGTACAGGGTCTCGGAGCCGGAGGCGCCGGACAGGCCCGTCTTCGCGACACCGTTGGTCAGCGCGGTGCAGGTCGGGGGCGTCACAGTGCCACCCACGCCCACCGCTTCCCAGGCGGCCGTCACGGACGCCTGCTCGGCCGCGGTGTAGCCCAGGGCCGCGGCGGCCTGGACGGTCCACGTCTTCGCCTGAGCGAACGTGGTGCTCGCCGTGAAGAGGTTGGTGTTGGCGTAGTACCAGATGCGAGCGGCCTTCTCGACGCCGATGCCCGTCACCGTGGGACCACCCGTGCGGCGCGGGTGCACGCCACCCTTGGAGAGCAGCGCGAACGCCAGGTTCGGCACGCCCGAGCTGTAGTGCACGTCCGTGCTGGACGTCACGTTGGCCGCCCAGTCCTTGGACGCGCCATCCTTCGCCGGGTCATCCATGTAGCGCAGGGCGTCGTTCGCCGTGCCCGGCGTCCACACGTCCTCGCCCACCATCCAGATGGCCGCCGCCGTGCTCCAGTTGTTCACGCGGCTCTCGCAGACGGCGCCGAACGTGTCGGACATCGCCTCGTTGAGGCCGCCGGACTGGCCGGAGTACGTGAGGTTGGACTCGTACTCCGTCACGGCGTGGGTCAGCTCGTGGACGGTGACGTCCGCGTCCTTGCCCAGCTCGATGGAGTTCACGCCGTCGCCGTCGCCGTACACCATCTGGGTGCCGTCCCAGTAGGCGTTCACGTAGTTGCGGCTGTAGTGCACCGTGCTGATGAGCGCCGTGCCCGCGTTGTTCAGCGAGTCGCGGTTGAAGAGCACCTTGTAGCAGTCGTAGGTGTAGCCCAGCATGTCGTAGTTGGTGTCGACGTGCGAGTCACCGATGGCCGCCTGGCCCTCGCTGCGCTTGAGCGTGCCCGGGGTGCTGGTGCCGTTGTTCGCGCTGTAGACCTTGCGGTTGAGCGCGGTGTGGATCTCCGGAACGCGCAGCAGCGTGGCGCCGTTGAGCGCGTCCACATAGACGCGGTCGCGCAGCGGCATCAGCTCGCTCTCGCCCGTGACCCGCACCTCGAACGCCAGGCGCAGGCGGCCGTCCTCGGCCTTCACGTACACCAGGCGCGCGCCCTCCGTGGCCAGGCCCGTGCCCTTCGTGTCGCGCAGCGCCGCCGTCTGGGCCGCCTCCGCGGCGACCAGCGGACGCGCGGACACGGTGCCACCGGCGCGCGCGGAGCCGTTCGCGCCGAAGATGGCGCCCGAGCTGTCCACGTGCACCACCAGCTCCTCGCCCACCACCGGCAGACCGTTCAGCGTCTGCGCGTAGCGGATGTGCGACGTGCCCTGCTCGTCCACGTTGATGCGGCGGACCTGCAGGTCGTTCGCGTTCAGGCGGAACAGCGACGCGATGGAGGGCAGCGACCCGGCGATGGCCGTGTGCACGTCCGCGGCCGCGAAGCCCGTCAGCGGGCGGTCCGCCTGGCCCAGGCGGCCCTGGATGGTGTGCGGCGTCCCATCCGCGTTGGTGCCGACAATCTGCGCGCCCGGAATCACGCTCAGGGCGTTCTGGACCTCGGCGACTTCATCCGGCTTCTGCTGATCCTTCTGCGTGTTGACGTCCGCGTCCCCGACGCCGCAAGCGACGAGGGGGAAGGCCAGCAGGGCTGAAACGAAACGGGTGCGAACCAAGGTACTGCCTCCTGCCCGGCGCAAAGGGGGTGGTCGCCGGGACAGGGCTCCTTTCAGCATTTGTCAGGCCAACTCATTAAGTCCGCGAAATGCCTCGCAGTACCGGAAGGCACTGAAAAACAGCTGGCACATCAGTGCCCAGTAAATCTTCTGTAATGTGGAAGCATTCGTTACGAGTCCTTCACAAAGGCCCGTTCTTGCTGGGCTTTTCGCCGTTCATGGGCCCCTGTCCTGAACCATGACAGTGCACACGGGGGGCGTCCTCTATTCGGACAATCCCAGGATGGCGGCTTTTTCTTGCTACGCAAAGCATAACCCCGAATTCGCGCGGCGTGCGTCAGCGCCACACGCCGAGCAGCACTCGCGCGCGCCCGTCCATGGGGAGCGCGGCCTCTTCCACCGTGGTGTAGCCGGCGTCGCGGGCCACGTCGGCCAGGTGCCGCATCCACGGTTTGTAGGGCATCCCATTGTCGGAGCAGCAAGGGACGACGGCGAAGCCCAGCCCGTGGCGCGCGGCGTACTCGATGATGATCCGCGTGGCGCCGTCCGGGTGCATGCCCACGACGAGCTCCGCCTCGCAGGGCTCCTCGAGCGTGAAGAGCCGCTGCGCGTACTTCACGGGCAGGTGCTTGTGGCGCAGGTCGAAGGTGGTGACCGTGCGGCCTCGCTGGGTGAGGGACTCGTTCAGCTTCCCCATGCCGCCGGCGATGTCATAGACGCGCAGGGCCTGGGGAAAGCGCGTGACGAGCAGGTCCGCGAAGAGGTCGAAGCGTCGCTTGTCCGCCATGGCGGCTCCTTCAGCCCGGGCCCCTTCAGGCGCGGGTGCACACCGTCCACAACAGCCGCTCGATGACGAGCTTCCCGCTGGCGGAGGACTTCAGGGCCAGGTCCGCGTCCGCGCACGCCACCAGGGCGTTGAGCAGCTCGCGGCGCTCGTAGCGGGCGGCGGCCTGCATGCCGAACGCGAGCGCCCACGCGTTGGGCGTCTTGCGCTTGGTGGCCTTCAGCTCGGCCTCCAGCTTGGGGAGGATGCGCGCCTCCACGTCGCGGCCGGTGCGCGGCGGTTGGCCGCCCGCGTACTTCTCCAACCAGGCGTGGTTCTCCAAGAGCGAGCGGACAATGGACGCCACCGCGCCCAACAGCTGCAGCGCGTGCGTGCCCTGCCCCATCGCGTCCTCGGCGTAGGAGAGCGCGTCGCGCAGCTCGCGCTTCTGGAGCGCCTCCGTCAGCTCGAAGAACTCCTCCTCGCGCGCGTGGTGCACCAGCAGCGCCACATGCTGCGCTTCGATGGTGGGCCCCTCCGCGTAGACGGCCAGCTTCTCCAGCTCCGACTGGAGCAGCCGGATGTTGCCGCCGATGCGCTCCTTCAGGCCCTCCAGCGCGCCCGGCCCCAGCTTCTTCTTGAAGGGGGCGAGGAACTCCCTGGAGATTTCACTGAGGTCCAGGTCCTTGTGGCGCGCGGCCACCTTGCGCTCGAAGAGGCGGCCCTTGTCCTGCGCGAACTTGAGCAGCGGGCTGCGCGAGTCCACGTCCGTGGCCGCGAGCACCAGCGCGTGCCCCGGCGGCACGCCCTTCTGGAGCAACTCCAGGAGCGCGGACGCGTCACCTTCCGGGGCGCTGATGCGCTCGTCACGGCAGAAGGCCGCCGCCTCCTGGAGGAAGGCCAGGTCCGCCTCCGCCAGGTCCACGTTGAGCTCGTCCTTCCACTGCTCCACCGAAGGCGCGCCGGGCACGCGGGGGTCCAGTTGATCCACGCCCCAGCCCGCACGGCCCGCGAGCGCCAACAGCCGCCGGGCGCCCTCCTTGCGCTTGCCCGCCTTCCACGCGTCGCGCGCCTTGGCCAGCGCGTCGCCCTTGCCCTTCTTGGGCGCGAGGAACTCCGGGTCGCGCACCAGCACCACCTTGCGCCCGGGGAACAGCGGCAGCGTGGCCAATTCCTGCGCCACCTCGCGCGGGGAGGCCGCGTCCAGCACCGCGAGGTTCAGCCCCATGGAGGCGTCCGGCACCAGCGTCTTCACCAGCTCGTCGGCGCCCTTCCTGACCAGGAACTCCTCGCCCCACAGGAGGTACAGCGGCCACACCTTGCCGCCCTTCACCTCCGCCAGCACCTCGTCCATGTCCGCGCTCATCGGCCCTCCACGCACAGTTCGATGAGCAGCCGCTCCAGCTGCAACCGGGGCGCGCCGTTGCGCGAACCGATGGCCGTGCGCGCTGACTCCAGCAGCGAATGCCGCCGGTGCAGCGCGGCCTCCGACGTGCGCTTCGCCGCGTCCTCCGCCAGCGCCGTCATGTCCCGGTTCGCCAGCGCCTCCAGCGCCCCGGCCTTCGCGAGCGACACGTCCCGCGTCCACAGGATGAGCAGCTCCAGCGCCGTGTCCGCGTCCTCGCGCGAGCCGCCGTGCGCCTCCGCGAAGCGCAGCAGGGCCGGGATGTCGTTGCCGCTCAGGGCTTCAAAGGCGGTGAGGACGTCCTTGCGCTCCTTCAGCGCGTTCACGTCCAGCGCGAGCGCTCGGCCCAAGCTGCCTCCGGACATCACCGCGGCCAGGGCGGCGGTGTCCGCGTCCAGCTTGCGCTCCTGCTGCACGTGCCGGGCGACCAGCTCCACGGGCAGCGGACCGAAGTACACCTTGCTGCACCGGCTGCGGATGGTGGGCAGCAGCCGGTCCATGGCGCTCGCCACCAGGATGAGGGTGGTCTCCGCGGGCGGTTCCTCCAGCGTCTTGAGGAACGCGTTCTGCGCCTGGACGTTCATCTGCTCCGCGCTGACCAGGATGGCCACCTTGCGCTTGGACTCCAGGCCGCGCAGCGCCAGGCGCTCCTGGAGCTGCCTTATCTGCTCCACACGCAGCTCACGGCTGGGCGTGCCGGTGAAGTCGGAGCGGCCCGCGAGTCCTCGCGACACGCGCTCGTCGTCCGGCATCACCCAGGTGACGTCCGGGTGCAGCCCCTTGGCCAGGCGCACGCAGCTGGTGCACTTGCCGCAGCCGACCTCCGGGGCCTCCGGGCACGTGAGGGCCTGGGCCAGGCCCACCGCGGCCAGCTCCTTGCCCACCCCTTCGGGCCCGGCGAACAGGTAGGCGTGATGCACCGAGCCAGACCGCAGGGCGGATTGGAGCGCATCCATCGCGCGGGGCTGTCCCTGCACCGAGGCAAGCGTCATGGGGGGCGTGTATCCCCGCTCGCCGCCCACCCGTCAACCGCCACCTTGACCCGTGCGCGCGCCCCCGGTCTGATTCACCGGACGTGTTGAACTTCCTCGAAGGCCACCTCCCCCTGCTGGCGGGCTCCATCCTGACGGTGCTCCTGCTGGGCATCCAACGGACCACCCGCGACCCGGACCTGCGCGACGACCTGCGGGGCGCGGTGCGGATGCTGCTCGCCTTCCTGGTGCTGCGGCTGGCGGCGCGCCTGCTGCCAGAGGCCTCGACGCCGGAGGGCCTGCACAAGTTCGTGAACGTGGGCTGGATGCTCACGTTCGCCTACGGCGTCATCCGGGCCGCGGTGGCGTTCGCGCTGAAGCTGGTGCGGATGCGCTCGCCGGTGACGACGCCGAAGATTCTCCGCGACGTCATCGACTTCACGCTGTACGCGCTCGCCACCGTCCCCATCCTCCAGAGCCAGCTCAACCTGGACCTGGCGGGCCTGGTCGCGTCCACCGCGGTGCTGACGGTGGTCATCGGTCTGGCGCTCCAGGAGACGCTGGGCAACCTCTTCGCGGGCCTGTCGCTGCAGTTGGACAGGCCGTTCGAGGTGGGCGACTTCATCCGCATTGGCGAGCACACCGGGCGGGTGGTGCACATCGGGTGGCGCTCCATCCGCATCGCCAACTTCCGGCGTGAGGTCATCACCCTGCCCAACAGCATGGTGGGCAAGGAGCACGTGAAGAACTTCACCCAGCACCGCGAGCCCGTGGGCATCGAGGTGCAGGTGGGCGTGTCGCTGGACGCGCCGCCCAACCAGGTGAAGAAGGCGCTGCTGGAGGTGGCCCGGGAGATTCCCCAGATCCTGGTGCAGCCGCCGCCCATCGCGCGCACGGTGGGCTTCACGGAGTCCAACACGCAGTACATGGTGCGCGTGTTCCTCAATGACTTCGCGCTGTCGGACAGCGTGAAGGAGGAGCTGCACACGCGGCTGTGGTACCGGCTGCGCCGCGAGGGCATGGAGCTGCCCCACGCCCAGCGCACGGTGACGCTGCGCCGCGAGACGAAGCACCGCCGCCGCGAGCTGGCGGACGAAACCGTGCGCGACCTCTTGCGCCAGGTGGACCTCTTCGCGCCACTGGGCCCGGAGGAGCTGGAGCGCCTGCAGTGCGAGGTGGTGGTGCGCCGCTTCGGCCGCAACGAGCGCATCATCCAGGAGGGCGACCAGGGCGGGACCTTCTACGTCGTGGCCTCCGGCGAGGTCAGCGTGCGCGCCGGCACGCTCCAGTCCGAAATCACGAGGCTGGGGCCGGGCCAGTACATCGGGGAGATGTCCCTGCTCACCGGCGAGCCCCGCGCCGCCACGGTGGTGGCGCTCCAGGACTCCGTGCTGATGGAGCTGGACCGGCCCACCTTCGCGCGCCTGTTCTCCGACTACCCGGGCCTCGCCCGGCAGCTCTCCGCGCTCCTCGCCCAGCGCCGCACCCAGCTGCGCGCCGTGGCCCAGGCCGCGGGCGGCGGGCCGGACCATTCACCCGAGGCGGGCCGCATCCTCGGAAGGCTGCGGTCGCTCTTCGGCCTCACGCACGAATAGGGTTCAAGCGAACCTGATGCCGCCTCACCCGCCTCCGGAACCGGTGGCTGCTTCGATGGTGTCCGCGGCCCCCACCCGGAGCCGCTCCTCCGGGGTGAACGAGTCGAACAGCAGCCGCTGCACCGCGGCCTGACGCCGGGCAGGGTCCGGCTCGCTCTGGCCCAGCGCCTCGCGCTTCGCGCGGAAGTCCGCCAGCCGCTGCTTCCACTGCGCGCGCTCCGCGTCCAGCGACTCCAGCCGCCCGGTGGCCTCTGGCCCCACGGTGGACAGCCGGTGCTGGTGCAGGTCCTCCGCCGTCGCGCCCGCCGCCAGCAGCTCCTGCTCCACGGCCTGCTGCCGCAACGGGCGCACGGCCTCCTCGCGGCTGGCGCGCACGTCCGGGGGCAGCCGCTCCTCCAGCGCCGCCATGCGCTGCTCGCGCTCCTCCTTCGTCAGCGACGCGTCCTTCATCAGCTTCAGCCGCTCCACGGCGACGGCGTCCACCGCCTCCTCCTGCCCGAAGAGGCCGTCGGCCGCGCCGCCCAGGTGCTCCCGGCGCAGCTTGCGCAGGGACTCCAGGCGCTCAGCGGTGTCCATCGTGGCCGCGGAGCCGTTCGACCCCAGGCCCCGCGCTGCCTCCAGATAGGCCAGGTAGTCGTCCAGCACCTGCACCGCTTCGTCCATGGCGGCGGCAGGCAGCTTCTTCGCCCGCAGGGCCGCGAGGATGCGCTCGCGGATGAGCGACGCGGACTCTTCGCCCGTGGCGGACAGGTAGTAGTTGAAGAGCCGGCGCAGGTCCGCGTTCGGCACCAGGTGCCCGGACGCATCCACCAGCACCGCGCCATCCTCCTCCGTGTCCTTGAGCGAACCGGGCAGTGGCGGCAGCGGCGCGCCAGCCTGCGAGTCCGGGCTCGCCGTCACGACGGCACCGGGAACGGCGGGAGACGCCCCCTGCGGCCGCGACCCCTGCGCGACGGGAACGGCGGACGGCGTTACAGCGGGTCCGGGCGCGTCCTCCGCCCGGACCTTCCACCACGAGAAGACGCCGGCACCCAGGAGGGCGCACAGCGCGACCACGAGAATGACGGCGCGGCGCTTCATGGCGGGGCACTCCTGGAGCGGATTACAGGCCCGCGGTCTTCAGGCGGTTCGCCTGGGTGCGGAACACGGACTTCGGGTCGGTGAAGAACGCGGTGAGGCCCAGCACCTGGTTCACTTCGTCCAGGTGGTTCATGTCGTAGTTGTCGCGGATGACCGTGCCGAAGCGCGAGCTGCAGCGGCCCACGAGGCCGTCGTTGGACTCGCTGTAGAAGAAGGACGACAGCTTCAGGGCGTAGTCAGACGCGTCGAAGACGTTGGTGAAGGGATCCGTGCCGGACCAGGAGTAGTAGCGCTGCCCCTGCGTGCCCGTCGCCGCGCCAGTGCCACACGAGGAGGTGGGCAGACCCGCCGGGTACTTCGCGTTGTACGTGGCCGCGCCCGAAGCGGACAGCGCCGTCAGCGCGCCAATCGCGTCCTGGGACTGCGTGTGGCCGGACAGCAGGCCCAGCACCAGGCCCAGGTTGTTCGCGAAGTACGACAGCACGCCCTCCGTGAACGAACCGCCCTTGATGTTCGAGCGCAGGTAGGTGGCCAGGTCCGCGCCCTTGTGCGGCGTGCCCACCGTCGTCACGGACGCCACCAGGTCCGGCCGCACCGCCGCCACGTAGCGCACGTCCAGGCCGCCGTGGCTGTGGCCAATCAGGTTCACCTTCTTCGCGCCCGAACGCGCGAGCACGTCCTGCACCTGCGCCAGCAGCGCCTCGCCGCGCGCCTCGCTCGTGTTGAACTGCGGAACGTGCGTGATGTAGACCTTCGAGCCGCCCGACTTCAGCGTCGACTCGATGCCGTAGAAGTAGTCGAGCACCCCGAACAGCGAATCAAAACCCGCCATGCCGTGCGCCAGCACGATGGGGTACTTCGTCTGCGTGTACGTATCCGCGGCGCGAGCGGGCTGCGCCCAGAGGGCAAGAACCGCGACAGTCAGAACGAGGGTCCGGACGGCGTTTCGCATACAGGCTCCTGATTGGGGAGGGCGGATCATCGAAGGGATTGACCCGCGAATCAGCCCATAAAGCGAGGCTCTGATAAAAATCAAGCCAACCTCAGAATTAACTGAAAAGCGTGTCAGCTCCGGGTCAGGACAGACGCATGTGTTTGTTCCCCTTCCCCTCTGCGACCCGACGCGTCAGAAATCGAGACGCACCGCATAATCGCAAATCAACGCAATGCATTACGACTTCAGCGCCCCGCGTCGGAGTGGCAGCATGCGGGTCCTTCCCGAGGAGCACGCGCTTGGACACCGCCGCCTATCAGGCCTTCACCGTGGAATTGACGCGCAGGGCTGACGCGGACGGCCGTTTCCGAGGGCTCGTGGCGCTGGGCTCGATGGCGGCGCGCGACTACGCGCCGGATGACTTCAGCGACCATGACTTCTTCGTCGTCGCATGGCCCGGACACGCTGAAACATTGAGACAGGAGCACGGCTGGCTGCCCCAAGCGGAGGACGTGGCGCTGGCGTTCCGCGAGACGGCGCACGGCCTCAAGGTCGTGTACCGCGACGGGCACCTGCTGGAGTTCGCGGTGTTCGACCTGGAGGAGCTGGCGTTCGCGCGCGTCAACCGCTACCGCGTGCTGCTGGACAAGGGCGGCGTGACGGAGCGCATGGACGAGCGCGCGCGGGACACTGCGGAGGAGCTCCAGCGCACCGCCCCGGACGACGCGTGGCTCTTCGGACAGTGGCTCACGCAGGTGCTGGTGGGCGTGGGCCGCCACGCGCGCGGCGAAGGGCTCAGCGGGCGCTCGCGGATCTACGAAGCGGTGCGCCTGTTCTGCCTGCTGCTCGCGCGCCATGTCCCCGCCCCTGCTGCTTCGCTGCTGGACGGGTTGGATCCGGTGCGGCGCGTGGAGCGCGTGTATCCGGAGACCGGCGGTGAGTTGGCGCGAGCTTTGGAAGGCGATACGCCGGGCCTCGCGCGCACGCTCCTGCGGCTGGCTGAACGCGAGCTGTCCCACGTGCCCGCGTACCCGCGCGACGGAGTGGCCGCCGTGCGGGCGCGAATCGAAGCGGCGCACCGGTAGGCGCGCGGTCGCATCAGGCGCGGGCGGAGTCCGGTTCCCGGGCGTTGTGAGCGATGACGAGCACCCGTTCAGGATTCGGCTGCCGGCGCGCCCAGTCCAGGAGCGAGGTGAAGGCATCCGGCGCGGGGGCGGCCGTGGCCAGGACCATGCGCGGCTGGTGTTCGAAGAACAGGTCCTCCGCGCCCAGGTTCTGGGCTCCCCACGTGCGCCAGCCGGGCACCGACGTGCCGGGCGCGGGCTGCAGGCCGGTGACGGTGAAGCCACCGGCCATGAAGACGCGCGTCAGACCCACCAGCGTCGCGCCCGTGCCGAAGCCACACACCACGTGCCGCACCGTGGGGAAGCGCTCGCGCACCTGCGCGCGCAACCCCGACGCCCAGGCCTCCACGCACGCGACCATCGCTCGATTGGTGAGCTGCCGGGGCCAGCTCCAGCCCTCGCGCTCCAGGGACTGGGCCTGGTGGAACATGTCCGCCATCGAGTCCACCTGGCGCACCTGCCCCTGGAAGCCGTTGGCGCGCAGGTACGTCGCGCCCGCCGCGTCCGTCAGGGCCACCGTGGGCAGGCCCCGCTCGCGGCCCAGGAGGTCCAGCGCCAGCGCGCTCGACGCGCCGGACAGCTCCACCAGCCCGCGCGAGCCCGGCGGCATCGCGGCCAGGTAGCGCGCGAAGGTGAGGTACTTGAGGCTGCCGGACGGCTGCGCCCCACCCCACAGCACCACCGGGCCGCCCGCACGAGGACGCGACAGGGAAAACACTCCACGCATGGCCGCCCCCATGGCGCGCACCCACACTCCGCGCCCGACACGCGCCGGAGTCTTCCGGAGGCAGCCCCCCTCGGCCATTGCCCCCGGGGAGGAAGGGATGTCCTGAGTGGGACGGCGCAAGTCCCTGCAAGCACGTGGCGGGCGGTTATGCTCCGCGCCCATGTCTCAAGCCCCGCGCGTCCGCATCCTGCTGTCGGAGACGTACAACCCCTGGTTCAACCTGGCGACCGAGGACTGGATCTTCCGCGAGTTGGATCCCTCCACCCAGACGCTCTTCCTCTGGCGCAACGACAACACGGTCGTCATCGGCCGCAACCAGAACCCGTGGTCCGAGTGCAACCTTGCGCGCATGGAGGAGGACAAGGTCTTCCTCGCGCGGCGCACCAGCGGCGGCGGCGCGGTGTTCCACGACCTGGGCAACACCTGCTTCACGTTCCTGTCCGCGAAGGAGGGCTACGACAAGACGGCGAACGTCCGCATCCTGCTGGACGCGCTGTCGCGGCTGGGCGTGACGGCGCAGGCGTCCGGGCGCAACGACCTGGTGATTCCGCTGGAGGACGGCCCCCGGAAGATCAGCGGCAGCGCGTACCGTGAGACGAAGGACCGCGCCTTCCATCACGGCACCTTCCTCATCCACGCCAACCTGTCGCGGTTGGCCAACTACCTCACGCCGCACCCGAAGAAGCTGGAGTCCAAGGGCAGCGCGTCGGTGCGCTCGCGCGTGATGAACATCCGCGACCTCCAGCCGGAGACCTCCCATGAGTCGCTGGTGAAGGCGATGATCGGCGCCTTCTGCGACTTCCACGGCGCCACCGCGGAGCCGGAGCTGCTGGAGCCCTCGTTCCTGGAGAGCCAGCCGTCGCTCAAGCGCACCTTCGATCACTACGCGTCGTGGGACTGGCGCTTCGGCAACGCGCCCCGCTTCAGCCACCAGATGGTGGAGTACCTGTCGTGGGGCTTCTTCGAGGTCCACGTCGACACGGAGAACGGACACATCACCCGCGCGCAGGTCTTCTCGGATGCGCTCTACCCGGACCTCGTGCAGGACCTGCAGGCGGAGCTCACCGGCAAGCCGCACAGCCGCAACGGGATGCAGCAGGCCGTCGCCGAGGTCCGCGCCCGCCACCCCTCGCAGGAGCGCGAGCTGGCGGAGCTGGAGACGTGGCTGATGGGCCAGGTCGAGGTCTGACCCGGCCCATCCGCCGTCACTTCACTCAGCGATGGCCACCACCGCCGTGGCCACCGCCGGAACCGCCACCCCAGCCGCCGCCGCTGCCACCGCCGCGGCTGCTGGAGCCGTGAGACGAGCCACCGCTGGAGCCGCGCGAGGAGGAGGAACCCCCGCCGCGGCCGGAGCTGCCGCCACCCCAGCCGCCGCTGTTGCTGCTGGAGGACCCGCCGCTGGTCTGCTGGACGCGGCCGGAGCTGCCGCCGCCCCAACCGCCGCCGTTGCCGGACGAGGAGCGTCCCCCGCCACCCGACGACGGACGCCCGGGGCTGGAGCCGCCACCCGACGACGGACGCCCGGGGCTGGAGCCGCCATTCCAACCGCCGGAGCCACCGTTGGACTGGTGCGCGCCGCCACCCGACGACGGACGCCCGGGGTTGGAGCCGCCACCCCAACCGCCGCTGGACTGGTGCGAGCCGCCGCTCGTGCCGTTCCCACCGGGGGGCGGATTGCGCGTGCCACCCCAGCCGCCGCTGTTGCCGTTGTTCGACGAGTGGACGCCGCTGCCCTGCGGACGATAGGGCCCGGGACGGCTGTTGCCCCGGCCACCGTTGGACGAGTAGCGCCCGGGCGACGCGTCATGCGAGCGCGGGCTGTTGTACCGGTACGGCCCCGGGCGCGAGTAGTGATAGCCCCCCGGGCGGTAACGGCTGTGCCCGTAGTCGTAGTAGCGCCACGACACGCCCGGATACCGGTACCACGAGCGCAGGAACAGGTTCGGACGGCCGAAGGAGAACGAGATGTGCGCGTGGCGGTAGACCGGCACGACGACGCGCACCGAGCCGTTGTAGCCCCACCCGCCGCCCACGAACGCCCAGGACGGGCCGCGGCGCACCCAGTGCGGCGACACGAACACCAGGCCCGGACGCGGCGGCTCCATCCAGGAGCCGGAGACCCACTCGTAGCCGTTGGCGCCCCAGTACCAGTAGCCCGGAGCCCACGTGTAGCCCACGGACGGCGCGGGGGGCGGCGACTCCACGCGCAGGGCCGGAGGCGCCTGGGTGGCCGTCACGTCCTCGCTGGCGACCTCCACGGGGATCTCCACCTCGGTGGAGCCCTCCTGGGCCCAGCCGCCGGACACCCAGCGCCAGACGTCGTCGTCCTGCGCCCAGTAGCCGTTGACGTACTGGTAGCCGGGCATGCGCTCCACCCAGCCGCCGGACTTGAACTGCCAGCTGTCGCCGTCCCAGTACCAGTGCCCGGACGTCCAGACCGCGCCGGCATAGGGCCGGGGGGTCGGTGACTCGGCGGGCAGGTCAGGGG
>NZ_RAWF01000114.1:0-29945 GCF_003612075.1 Corallococcus sp. CA041A | reverse complement strand
GGGGCGGGGTGGGTGGCCTGCTGGGAACGCTCTGTCGCGTGCCTTCCGCGCGCAGTGACTGCTGCTCGCTCGCAATGACCTGGGCGTGCGTTGCTGGTCCAATGCGTGCTCGGTTCGCAACGGGCGTGATCAGGCCAACGGGGTGAGGCGGATCCTCCGCGCGGCCGAATGCCGCCGGATCAGAGAGTGAAGCGGCCTCCCTCTATGTCGCACCGCGCCACGCGCCCGGAGTCTCGGCTTCTCACGGACTTGGAACGGGCACGCAACTCCCGGCGCCATTTACCGACAATGTAGGCAAGCCTCCCTGCTGCTCAACTCGGCTCCCCCTCCCGAGGTCCCCTCATGGTCCAGGTCACGCGTCCTTCCAGCCTCACTCCGTCCACGCAGACGCGGGCCACGCCGGAAGCCCCTGCCCGGGCCAAGGGCGCGCAGGGCTTCAACGCCATCGTGAAGGGGGACAGCTTCTCGTCGACGGCTCAGGCGGGGTCTCAGCAGGTCAATGCCCTGCGCCTTCCCATCCCCTGGCCCGGCAAGGGCGAGGCGGACAAGATCGGCTGGATCCAGAAGGCGTATCCGCCGGCGAAGGACTCCACCGCGGAGTTCATGAAGCTCAACCAGGCCGTGCGCGCGGGCCAGAACGTGATGCCCCCCGAGGCCAAGAACTGCGTGTTCCTGGCCGTGGGCGGTCTGCTCTCCGAGGCCGCGCCCAAGCAGATCTACTTCGACAAGAACCTGGACGCGCTCGAAGCGCAGGGCCTCCAGGTCGGCCGCGTGCCTGTCGACACGGACATGGGCGTGGAGCACAACGCCGCCATCGTCCGTCAGGCCGTGCTCGAGGCCTCCAAGAACGGCAAGCAGGTGGTGCTCATCGGCCACAGCAAGGGCGGCCTGGACTCCGCGGCGGCCCTGTCGATGTACCCCGAGCTCAAGGAGCACGTGCGCGCCCTGGTCACCATCCAGTCGCCCTACGGCGGCTCGCCCATGGCGCAGGACCTGCTGGACAACCCGCTCGTGCGCTACGGCGTGGGCGGCGCCATCGAGGCGCTCGGTGGCAGCATCCAGGCCGGTGAGGACCTGACGTACGACTCGCGCAAGGAGTTCCTGGCGAAGCACCCGATGCCCGAGGGCATCCCCACGGTGAGCATGGCCTCCACCACCGCGAACCCGACGTCACCGTTGTTCGCCATGCAGGAGTACATGCACCAGCGCTACGGCGTGAAGTCGGACGGCCTGGTGCTCCCGCAGGACGCGTTCATCCCCGGCTCCAAGTCCGTGACCCTGTCCGGGCTGGATCACCTGGACTCGACCGGGACGACGCTCAACCCGTTCAAGCCCTACCAGCCCGAGGACCTGACCCTCTCGCTGGTCGCGATTGCGCTGAAGATGCCCAAGGGCTAACGCCTCACGTCCCCGTGGGCGGGGGCCTGCCGCTTCATCTCGCGCGCTGGAATCCCAGCCACGGTGGCTCTCGGCGCCACGTCCTCCAGCACGAGGGCGTTGGCGCCAGTCTTCGCTCCATCTCCAAGCGCCACGCCCGGCGCGATGCTGACGCCGATGCCTCCGTCACGAACTCGCGCACTCCGCGAACATGAGGGCCAGAGAGACGCTACCGGAAGACGGCGCGTTGCACGGTGGAGCCCAGGTTGTTGCGGATGAGTGCGAGAGGGGAGGAGGCTGACTTTGTGCGCCTGATTTGTTTAGCAGTCGTGTTGGTGGGCTGCGTGGGCTGCCCTCGGTCTGCGAGAGTGGACCGTTTCAATGATCTGCTTCCTGGGTGTCGGGAGTTGCCCACGGTTTCCTCCCCATGTGAATGCCCTCCTTCGGACGTGAGAGACGAGTTCTGTCCAGAGCGCGCCGACAAGGAGTCATGACGGCGCTGAAGATGCCCAAGGGCGGCTGAAGGCTCACGTCCCCGTAGGCGGGACCTTCTGCTTCAGCTCACGCGCCGGAATCCCCGCCACGGTGGTCCCCGGCGCCACGTCGTCCAGCACGATGGCGTTGGCGCCAACCTTCGCGCCGTCGCCAATCACCACGGGGCCCAGCACCTGGGCGCCCACGCCGATGTAGACGTCGCGGCCCACGCGGGGCACGCCGACGCGTCCGGGCAGGGGCTCCAGGCTCACGTTCTGGGAGATGAAGCTGTTCTCTCCAATCTCCACACCCGGCGCGATGATGACGCCAATGCCTCCGTAGCCCAGCTCCACCGTGGGGTGCAGCACGGCCTTCGTGTCCACGTGGCTGTTGTGGAGGCGGTTGCCCACCGTGGCCACCATGTTCGCGAGCCTTGGGAGCGCCTGGAGCCGCTTCGCGGCCCGGTAGAACGTCAGCGCCGTCGGACCCATCTGCCCACCATCCTTTTCGCCACCGGAGCCCAGCGGAACTTCGAGCGTTGCAGCGTCTGCCCCATCCACGTGTCCCGGTAGATGAACAGCCAGTGGTGCGGCCGGACCTGCTCCGTCCACTCGCGCTTGTAGGGAGCATCATCCCCCAACAAGTCCAGCTCGCCCAGGCCCCTTCCGATGCAGTCCTGGATCAGATTCTCCGTCAGCAGGTGACCCGGGCTGACCTCCGCCAACGCCTCATCGTAGCCCGGCTTCATCGCCAGATAGCGACCGGCGTATTCCAGCCCGTACTGGAACGCGATGGGACGTGAGTCCAGTCTCAGGAAATACAACCCCAGCCAGCCGCGCTCCGCCGCCTTGTGCGCGAGCCCCGTGTAGAAGTCCCGACGGTGCCGCGCCTGCGCGATGGCCGTGCCCTCCCTCGCCTTCCAGCCGCTCTGTTCCAGTGCGAAGGCCTCCTCCAGCTTCGACCCCAGGCCCTCCACTTCGGCCACGCGCTCCACCTCCACGCGGCCCTTCTCCTCCAGGCGCCTGCGCCTTCTGCGCAGCGGCTTCGCGTTGCTCCGGCCCTTCGTCCACGCCGCCACCGTGGAGGGCAACACCAGGTAGGGCGAGCGCGAGCTCGGCCATGCGCCCCAGGGCATCCCCGCGCCCTTCGCCGCGTTGAGCAGCTCCCAGGCCGCGCCGCCCTCCGGCACATCCGACAGCCGGAGCACCTCCCAGCTCGGGTCGCCCATCAGATGCGACAGGAAGGCCACCGCGGCGCGCTTGGGCTCCTCCGCCACCAGGTCGAAGCGGCACGAGTGCTTGTTCGTCAGCGACGACAACTGCCGCACCGGCATTCCGTACTGGTGGCCCTGCTCCTCCTGGAGCCCCAGCACCGCCACCAGCATGCCCAGCGCGTTCCTCGCCGTGAGGATGCGCAGGGCCGCATTGGGCGCGAAGTGCTGAAGCCAGCAGCGCACGAACTCGTGCCGGTGGAACACCTGGTCGTCCACGCGCTTCACCAGCGCGTTCCACTCCACCTCCAAGGCATCGAAGGCCGCGAGACTCCGGACCTCCTCCACGCACAGGGGCTCCACGCGCCCGCGCGTCATGAACTCCACCGCGTTGGGGCGGGGGAGGGATGGGACGCGTTCCCCGAGCATCGCGTCCGTGATGGGACTCTCCTCCATGAACATCGCTCCTCGGGGTGCTCTCTGTCGGGGACTCAGGACAGCGGCTCGCCTGCGTCATCCGCCGCTTCGGGTCCCAGCACTTCCGGTCCCTGTTTCTGCAGCGGCTCGTCGCGCGGCAGCACCGGCCCCTCGAGCTTCGCCAGCGCGTTGGTGTCCAGGGGGACGTGGTGCACCTGCACCGGGCCCCTGGTGCTGGTGAGCTCCACCGTCGCCTTGAACACCGCCTCCGCGGGGGCCGGCATGACGGGCGTGGGCGCCTCCACCACCGGCGCCAGCCGCTTCGGCTGCTTCTTGAGGCCGCGGAAGAGCCAGCCGCCCTTCTGGCGTTCGTACAGCTTGCGCGTCTCCACCGCCGCGCGTGCATGTGACACGCGGCCCGTCTCCAGGTCCTCCAGCAACATCTCGCTCAGCCGGCGGCGCGTCACGCTGTCCAGGTAGTCGAAGACCTTCTCCAGCTTGCGCACCACCACCTGCGTCGCGCCGCCCGCCGCAGTGTGCGTCAGCGCGGCGATCTTCAACTCGTGCCGCGCCCTCGCGCGCTCCGCCAGCTTGCGCAGCCGGTCCGCTTCATCCGGCGACGCGGCCTTGCTGACGAGTCCCGGCAGCACCGTGCGCGCCAGGCCCGCGTCCACGAAGCCCGAGTCGTCGAACGTCTCCAGCGACTCCAGCGCCCGCCGCCGCGCCTCCACCGACGTGCCCTCCAGCGCCTTCAGCGCCGTCGTCACCCGGTCCAGCGCCATCCAGCGGTACACCCAATCCAGGCCCGTGCCCTTGATGTTCTGCGCGCCCATGATGCTCACCTGCATCCCGGGCGCCACCGCGCGAGCGCACGTGTCCACCACCTGGTCGCCCGTCGCCTGCGAGTCGGACACCGGCACCAGCTGCTCCAGCATCATGGCCTTGTACGCGTCGCGGAACTTCGCGTGGAACGCCTTCACGCGGCCCTGCGCATCCGCTTCACCCCGGGGCAGCAGCGCCTTCAGCCGCGCGTGCACCGCCATGCGCGCCAGGAGATACAGCGCGTGTTCGCGCACCTCGTCCTTCGTCGCGGCCGTCAGCACCTCCGGCAGCGTCTGCGGCTGAGTGCGCGACACCGGAGACAGCGCCTCGTCGATGAGCGGGCCCACCTCACGCTCCAGCGAGCGGCGCACCTTCTCCACGCCCACGTCGTCGTCTCCGCCCTCCAGCGCCTTCTCCACCGCGGCCGTCAGCGCCAGCGTGTGAGCCGCCTGGAGCCCCGCGCCGGCCGCGTACCGCTCCAGCCGGTCCAGGAACGTCGCCTTCGTGGGACGCGGCACCTTCAGCTTCGCCAACTCCTTCGCGAGCCTCGCCTCCGCGCGGGCCTGACCCTCGGGGCTTGCGACCTCCTCCTCCGCGACGACCTCCGTACTCATGAGGTGCCGATCCAACGCGCCGCGCACGTACTTCTGGAGACCCTCCAGGTTCGTGCCGATGAGCACGTGCCGGTCCGCGGGCGCGTCCTCCACCATGATGCGCGCGAACACCTCCGAGCGCGACACGCGGTCCCAGCGGTTGTTGATGACGGTGATGACCGCGCGCTCCGGGTTCGCTTCAGGATCCACGTCGCCCAGGCCCGTGCGGATCCAGTTGTTCATGAAGCCCGTGCGCTCGTTCGCCGAGTGCCCGTTGATGAACTGGAGTTGCCGCCCGCGCACCTTCGCCGGCGGGAAGACCTTCAGCACGCCGATTTCGGGCTGCACGTGCTCGGCCATCAACGCCAGCGCGTACGGCCGCGACACGCCGAGCTGCTCCGCCAGCGTCGCCACCAGCGCCATGTTGCGCGGGTGTTCGCGGTAGGGGAACAGGGCGAGGAACTCCTCGGGAATCAGCTCCGCTTCCCACCACGCGCTGTGCAGGAGCGTGGTGTCCTTCTCCTGCGCCGCCTGCTTGAAGAGCGGGAGGAAGTGGTCCTCCGTCGTCACCACCCGGCCGCCCTTGGGCATGAAGTTGGTGATGACCGACGCGACGTTGATGCCCGCCGGGCCCTGGATGTCCTCATGGTCCGGATAGGCGTTGGTCAGCGTGGCGAAGTCGTCCTTCATCCAGTCGTTCTGGAGCAGCTCGACGAAGTTGGGCTGCAGCGCCATGCACTCCCAGAGGAACACCTCCGTGCCCAGCCGCGCGCCCAGCTCCACCATGTCCTTCTGTTCCCAGATGGTGGCCTTGTCGTAGGGGCGGAAGATGAAGAACTCGGATGGCCCGGCGCCCGGTGCGCTGTGCACGAACATCGCTTCCGAGCCCGTCGTCTTCGCGAACACCTCGAAGCCCATGCCGGAGAAGAGCGCCGCCTTCAGGCGCTCCGTGCCGGACTTGCCTCGCGTGCCCCAGCCGCCGATGACGAGCGGGATCTTCTCCCGGGACTTCCGCACGTTCTGGCGCTTCACGTACGTGTCGCCCAGGAAGACGGAGAAGAGCGCCGCGGTGAAGAGGCCCAGCGCCGCGATGCCGTTGCCTCCCATTCCGAGGAAGTAGCCCTCGTTCTCCATGATGCGCTCGGTGAGGAGCGCCAGGAATCCGCTCTGCAGGCCCAGCAGCGCGGGCGTGTGCAGCGTGGACGTGGGCTTCGGCGCGGCCCCCGGCTCATGGAAGAGCGTGGCGAGCGGAGAAGGGACCTGCTTGTGCTGACCGTACGGCGTGAAGCGCACCTGGACGCCCAGCTCGCGCTCCACCTGCTCCACGAAGCGGCGGCGCTCGCGGGGCTCCTCGCCTCCCAGTGAGTCCAGCCGCAGCGTCGCGAGCCGACGGTAGTCCTTCGACACCTTCAGTCGGTTCGTCAGCCGGCGCAGGCGCGAGGCAGGCGGCACCAGCACCGTCTCGCCGTGGCTGCTGAACAGGTGCACCTTGCCGTCCTTCGACAGCGGCAGGTCCAGCAGGTCGTCCACCGTGGGCAGGTGACGGCCCCAGCTGCCCTGGCTCGCCACGTGGACGCGCTCGCCGGGGACCAGCGTCTCCGTGATTTCGTCCAGGTGGCCCGGGTGCGCGCGCAGCGTGCCGGACATCACGCGGCCGGTGGTGTGCAGGAACGCCTGGCGCTTGTTCGGCGCGGGGCGGCCCAGCTCGTGCCACACGCGCCACAGGCGGCGCTCCTGCCTGTCGCCGTGCCACAGCGTCAGCGTCTTGTCCGTGCGCTCCGCGTACAGGCCGTGCCCGTCCTGCGACAGGTCCGCGAGGATGGCGCCCAACCACGCGGGGCCCTCCGGCATCGGCGGCAGGTTCTCCGGCGCGGGCTGGAGCGGAATGCGCGTGCGGCTGCCCGGGCGAAGCTTGGAGACGCGGCCCGCGAGGAACACCGTCCACGCCTGGCGCACCGGGTCCTTCACCCGGCGCAGCACCTGCGCGGCGGCGGCGGCGGCCTCCACCACCGGCCCCGTGGCGCCCGGCTGCGTCGCCAGGGATTCCACCGCGTCCAGCAGCGCCGCGTGCGCGGGGCCCAGTCCGGCGGCCCCCAGCGCTTCCGCCAACGCGGCGGCGCGTTCGCACGACACGCGCAGGACCAGCGGCGCGGTGTCACGGCCGAGCACGTCCACCAGCACCTGGAGCGCTTGTCCCTTCACCTTCGGCGACGCGAGCGCCGCGTCCACCGCGGCCAGCACGGCGGCGGTGCGCACGCGTGGACTCGGCTCCGACAGAGTGGGTCCCGCGACGGCTGACACCTGCTCCAGCCCCGCCAGACGGCGCAGCAGTGGTTGCCCCTCCGGACGCTGCGCGATGAGGGCGCACAGGCCCATGCGCACGTATTCGCTCGGGTCGTGGTGCGCGACCTCGGTGAGCAGCGGCACGCGGTGCTCTTCCGACAGCAGCGGCGCGCATTGCTCCAGCACCTGTCGGCGGAAGAGGAAGTCCCTCTCCGACGGAGCCTTCGCACGCAGACGCTGGCGCAGCAGGGTGATGCCCTCGAGCACGTCCACCGTGAGCAGCGCGCGCAGTGCCTCCGCCTGGAAGAACGGACTCACGTCCTCCTGGCCCGCGAGGCTCGTCAGCGTGGGGCCCACTTCGGGCAGCGACGCGGCGACTCCCGGCACCGTCTGCGCGAGCTGCCGGAAGGCCTCCAGCGCGGCGGAGCGGTTCTGCGCCCGGGGCGCGTCCACGGCGCGGTCCAGCAGCTGCCTCGCCAGTGGCACCGCGGCGGGTTGCAGCTCCTGCGCGTGGGTCTTTTCCAGCACGCCCGTCAGCGCACGGAGCGCCGTCTCTTCTTCGATCAGCAGCTTGTGGCGGCGCTTCTCCAGCCGCTCGCGCAGGGCATCGAAGCCCATCCACCGGTCCAGGGCGCGCAGGTCCTCCTTGCGGTCCTTGCGGTCCTTCACCGTGGCCTTGATGTGATCCACCAGCACCTGGCGGCGGGCGGCGTCATCCAGCGCCTCGTTGTGCTGACGCGTGAACTGGACGATCTCCGCGTGGACCGCGGACAGCTCCGTCTCCAGGGCCTCCAGGGCGACGCCCAGCCAAGGGGCCAGTCCCTCCAGGCCCGCGGGGCGAGGGCACGACTCCACCAGCCGCTGGGCCAGGACCTCGACCTGGGCCCCGCGCACTCGACGGTGCAGCGGGGGCAGGGCTTCCAGCAGTTGGGACTCGAGAGGTTCGTTCGCCAGGTGCATGTCGCGGCCAGAGCTATTCATTGCTTGAGAAACCTGCCCGACCCCCCCAGGCACGCGTTCGGATCAAGACAGCTCAGGCACCCTCAAGGCTGCAAACGTCGTTCATCGAGCAGCTCCTCGAACTCCTCATCGGTGGGGGTGACGTCCTGCAGCCCACGTCCACCTGTCCAATCCCACCGCGCTCCGAGTGAAAACATGTTCTGCATTCCGTACGGGCCGGAGAGGAAGGCGCGGTCCTCCGCGAAGAGCATCAGCCGGTTGCCGCCCTTGCCCATCCACACGTTCCAGTCCAGGCGGCCCGACACGCGGTGGCGCAGGTACGCCGTGGCGCGGTGATCATCCTGGAAGCGCTGTGACGCGCCGTAGCCCAGCTCCACGCGCGTGCCCTGGAGCTTGCCGCCCAGGAGCGCCGCCCAGCTCGCGTAGGCGCCCGCGTTGTCCATGGTGTAGAAGTTCGCGTTGGTCACGGCGGACATGCCCAGCGTGGCCACGTGGTCCTGGAAGGGCTGCCAGCGCAATGACAGCCGGGGCGACAGGCGCCTCGGGTGGTCCTTGCCGTAGAGCCAGTAGACGTTCTGGTCGTAGCGCGTGGCGTCCACTGCGCTGCCGCCCTGCATGGACTCCAGCGTCAGGCCCAGGCCGGGGATGAGGCCTACGTCCGGGGACAGGCGCACGTAGCGGTCCGCCGCCACGCGGCCTCGCGCGCTCCAGCGCATCGCACCGTCGATGGACTGCGAGAACACGGAGCCCTGCATGGACAGACGCAGGTCGCCGGGCAGCTGATTCACATAGCCGGCCACGGTGCCGCCGAACACGGCGGCCCGGTTCAGCGGGTAGCGCGCTTCGGGTGTGAAGCGCAGCCACGCGCGGCCCGGGGACAGCTCACGGCGCAGGGACAGGCGGACCTCCAGGCCTGTCTGGAGCGGGCGGTTGAGCAGCTCGCCTTCCTGCACGTCCTCGCTGCGATAGCCCATCTCCGCGGACACCATGCCCAGGCCGTCGGTGCGCGCTTCCGGAGGCATGCCTTCCGGCAGCAGCGACAGGCTGGGCGGCAGCGCGGGCCAGGGCAGCGGCTCCAGGCCCGTGGTGCCCTGGGCCCACGACGGGGCCGCGAGCGCGCTCGGATCCGAGGCGACACCCAGTTGCACCTGCACCAGGGCTTCACCGGTGGGCGACTCCAGGCTCACGCGGTGCGGACCGCGTGAGGGCAGCAGCAGCCACGTCTCGCCCATGCGGCCCAGCGGTTGGGACGCGCCCTGGAGGCCGGGGTCGGCGTCCTCGGGCAGGCCCAGGTGCATGAGCGGGCCTTCCTCCGCGCTGGAGCCGCCAGTGCCGTCACCCGAGGGCAGCGGCGTGCTGCGCAGGAGCAATTCGCGACCCGCGGTGGGGGCCAGGGCGGTGGCGCGCACGCGCAGGGCGGTGGGCCCCAGCACGGTCATCACCACCGGCGCGCCCGGACGGCTGCGCAGGAGGGAGAGGGGCTGCGGGGCGGCCACGACGCGGGCGTGGGTGCTGGCTTCTTCGGACTCCACGAAGCGCACGAGGCCGGTCTGCTGCGTGTCGGCGCGCGCCATCACCACTTCCACCTGGTGACGGCCGGGGACGTCCAGGCGCGTGCCCAGGATGGCGGTCTCTCCTTCGGCGACCTGGAGCTCGCGCACCACGCGGCCGTCCACGCGGAGCGCGAAGGCGCAGGTTCCGGTGGCGTCCACGCCCGGACGCGGGGTGGTGCCGCAGAGGACCTCCGCGCCCAGGGGCCGGGGCTGCTTCACCACCAGGCTCATCACGCGCGAGGTCCCGGCGGGCAGCAGCTTCGCCTCCGACAGCTTCCACGGGGGCGCGAGCAACGCCTTGCGCACGGACATGGCGACGTCCTCGTCGTCCGTGCCGGCCTCCGACGTGGCGACGAGCGAGCCCGCGGTCTCCTCCGCGTCGCGCAGGCCTTCCCAGCGCGTCCAGCGGCCCGCGGTGAAGCGCATGCGGCGGACATCCGGATGATCCGCCCATGCCTGGAGCTGGCTCGCGAGCGCCGCGCCCAGGGGCGCACCGCCGTCCTTCCACGCCTGCGGCGAGTCCTGCAGACGCTCCAGCATTCCGAGCGCTTCCAGGCCCACCTGCGGCAGGCCCGTCTCCCGGTACAGCGCCGCCATGGCCAGCGCGCCCGCGGCGTCCTCACCCGAGGCCGACAGCAGTCGAGCACGGAGGTAGCGGCCCGCGAGGCTCTTGTCTCCCGACACCGCCGTGAGCGCCGCGTCCGTGTGGCCTTCGCGAGCCTGGGCGCTGAGCGTGGTGAGCTTCGCACCTTCCGTGTCCAGCGCCGGGAACGCAGGGGAAACCAGCGTGGGCTGGGTGATGGCCTGCGTGAAGCGCACCGTGCGCGGGGCCGTCTGCGACAGGCGGTCCATCAGCGCGAGCAGTCGCCGCTGCTGCTCCGGCGTCAGCTTCGCCTGCGCGTCCAGCAGCCGGCCCACGTCCGCGCGGGCGAAGCCGTCCTCCTGCAGCGATGAAAGCAGCTCGGCGCGCGCGAGGCGCGGCTCCACGTCATCGGGCCCCGTGCGCAGCGCGCGGGAGAGCGCCTGGAGCGTCTCGTACGCCGTGCCTGCCTGCGGTTGCTGCGGCAGGGCAGGGGACTCCTCGGACGTGGCCACTTCCGCGCGGCGCACCGACAGCGAGACGGCGAGCTGTGCCTTCGGATCCTCGGGCTCGAACCACACCTCGCGCGCTTGCGCGGGCAGTGTCACCACCGCGGACACCGGTGCGGACGACGTGCCCTTCGCGCCTTCCAGCGCCACGTGGCGCGGGCTGGCGGCGGTGGGCATCAGCACCAGCCGGCGCGGATGGCCCACATCCGTGTTCATGCGCACCACGAGCGGCTTGCCCGCGGTGGCATTCAACGGACGCAGCTGCACGCGCACCGGCGAGGGCAGCTTCGCGTCCGGCACCCGGAAGCGCACTGCCTTCTTCTCCACCTTCACCGGCCACTGCGAGCGCACGTAGCCCACTTCGCCCGGCGTCCCCTCCGCCTTCGCGGGCGCGAGCGACAGGAACGCACGCGTTCCCTCCACGCCCTCCAACTTCAGCGCGTGTTCGCCCGGCGGCAGGGCAATCTCCACCGGTTCCACCGCCGACAGCGGCAGCAGCGGGAAGGCGTTGCTCCCCACGCGCAGCACCGGATTCGCCTTCGCACCCGGCGGCGTCATCACGTAGGCGCGCAGCAGGGTGGGGGCCTCCGCGAGCCCCGTGGCCTGCACGTGCGTGGTGCCACCCGCGGCGAGCGGCCACAGCGCGCTGCCCGTCATCGACGCGTCGGCCTCCATGCCCTGGAGGTCCAGCCAGTGCGAGGCCTTCACCTCGGTCCCATCGTCGCGGGGCGCGGGCGTCACCTGCGACCAGCGGCTCGCGCGCCACCACGCGGCGCGGTAGCTCCGGCGGATGTCCTCCGACAGCGGATCCGCGCGCCACGCCAGCTCCAGCGCGGCCAGCTCGCGGCTGCGCAGCGGATCCCCCAGCGGCAGACGGGCCACCAGCTCCGATGCCTCGGCGGTGAGGAAGCCCGCGTCCGGCAGCGCGGGCGCGGTGCCCAGGAGCGCGTGCGCCACGTCCGGCTTGTTCGCGTCCAGGAGCTTCTTCGCGGTGAGCAGCCGCAGGTGCCACGCGAGCGGCGACGCATCCGCGGCCTTCAGCGTCTCCACCGCCACGTCCGTGTCGCCGTCACCCAGGGCAGCCATCACGGTCAGCAGCGGCGACAGGCCCTCGGTCTTGATGCGTCCGTATGTGCCGCGCGCCAGGTCCGGCATCAGCGCCACCAACCGCTGACGCAGCAGCGATGGGCGGGCGGCGGGGTCCTGCTTCACCACCTCCCATGCCTTCTCCGCCAGCTCAGTCCAGTGCGTCTGGTGCGACAGCGCCTCGGACAGCGTGGGCCGGCGCGTGGCGACGCGTGCACGCATCAGCGGCGCGGGGCCCTTCCAGCTCACGCGGTAGTTGTGTTTACCCGGAGGCAGCGCCACGCGCAGCTCCTCCGCGATGCCCACGCGCTCACCCGACGCGAGCACCCGCGCGGTGCGCCCGTCCGGCAGCGCCGCACCTTCGGACGCCTCCGCCCACGCGGGCTGCGGCGTGAGCTGCGCCTGCGCGAGCACCCCGCCCACGCCGTACACCTCCACCGTCGGTGCCTCGGCGGGCGAGCCATTGCCCAGCACGGCGCGCGCCTCCAGTGACAGCACGCCCGGGCCTTCCATCTCCAACGCCCAGACCGAGCCCTTCCCCTCCGGGCGGACCCAGGGCGCGTCCATTCCCTCCAGCACCACCTCCGTGCCGGTGGGACGCGGGCGCTCCACGCGCACCGCTTGTCCGTAGAGCGGTGACACCAGCGCCCACTCGCGCAGTGCGGACGCCTTGCGCCAATCGCGCACCGCGGTCCGGAAGGGCGAGGACTCGGGCTGGTCCTTCACGAGCTCCGCTTCCAACGCCGCGTCCACGTCCAGCCGCGCTCGCGTGGCCGCGTCGAAGGCCAGCGCCGGGCGCGGCCCCTTGCCGTCCACCCACTTGAGGAGCGCGTCACGCATCCGCTCCTCGGTGCGCGCCGTGGACGTGTGCGTGGGCCGCTCCACCACGATGCGGGCGTTCTTCGTCGCCGTGACCCACCAGATGCTGCCAGCGCCCATGGGCTCCGCCAGGTACCAGCGGCCCGGACGCTCCGACACGCCCTCTTCCTCCACGCGCAGCTCGGGCGCTTCTCCGACCTCCGACAGCGGCACGCGGGTGAAGCGCAGCGCCCCGGCGGGGCCGGTGACGCGCACCACGTCCAACGGGCCCAGCCACACTGCCGCGCCCTTCTTGGAAGTCACTTCCATCGCGCCCGTCACCTGCGGCACGCCGCCCGGTACGTAGGGCGCCTGGCCCCGGAGGTCCTCCAGTGCCACCGGCCCCCGGATGGCGCGCGGCTGCCAGGTCATGCCCTCCTCGCAGCGGGCGATGACGGACGGCTGGGAGACGGTGGGCTGCGCGATGGCGGGCAGCGCCGCGAGCGCTCCCACGAGCAGGGTGTAACGGGCGCGGCGTCGAACAGGAAACATCGGCGCTCAGTCCTCCAAGGGTGCGAACAGAATCTGGGCCAGCCGGTCCAGACGCGCCGGGTTCGCCAGCGCTTTGCGCGTACGGGATGACATTTCCAGGTGCAGGAAGCGGGCTTGCGGATAGGACTGGAGCAGACGGGCCTGCGCGTTCTGTGTCCCTCCGAGCACTTGCACTCCGTCCGGGAACAGCTTCACTCCAGGGCCAAGTGCCTCCTCCAACGGTGCGGTCACCTGCCGGGCCCACCTCCCGGGCTTGCGCGTCCCGTCGCTGAGCACCGCCGCCAGCTTCTCCGTGCGGCCCTTCTGGACCTTGGACTCGCCGAAGCCGTGCAGCTGCACCACGCGCGGAGCGGAGAGGTTGCGCGCGGCCAGGTCCGTCACGGTCTGGAAGAGGTGCTCCGGGTTGTGCGCGACGTCCGCGGGGTGCTCAGGATCCTCGGGTGTCTCACCGGGCGTGCCCTTGTAGCGGTGCGCGGTGGCGGTCATGAACAGCCGTGGCGCGCGGCCCTCGGGAGGGCAGACGAAGAGGGCGGAGCCGATGTCCTCCGTGCCGATGTCGAAGTAGGGGTGCGGCACCTGCACCACGTCGTTCGTGGCTTCGCCCGTGCGGATCACATACGCGCCCGCGCCGTGGTAGCGGTCCGGCCGCTCCCGCAGCACCCAGAAGGTGTCGCGCGGCGTGGTCCACGTCTCCAGGAAGAAGCCCACGGCCGCGGCCACGTTCGTCAGCTCCGGGGGCACGTCCTTCTGCTTCGGCGCGGCGGCCAGCAACGCGGGGATGAGCTTCGCGAACGCGGTCCGCTCCTCCAGCGTGGTGGGGTGGAACGTCACGGCGTCCGCTCGGGGCCACAGCCCGGAGAAGCGCGCGTCCACGCGGCACCCCGACTGCTCGGGCACGTTCACGGTGGGATCCTCCTGGGGCACGCGCTCCGGAGCAGCCCGTGGGGCCGCCTTCGCGCGCATGGCCGGCTGTGCGTTGGCGCTCGCACCAGCGCCCAGCACCGACACGACTCCCGCGGCCACGAGCGGGCGCCACGACCCGGTCCTCCCGAGGAACCTCACAACATGTCCTCGTCGGGCTGCCAGCCGCCCCGGTTCCACATGCGCGGCGCGGCGTTGTCCACCGCCTGGCCGAACATGAAGAACCGCGCCCACATGGGCCCCGTGCCCAGCGACTGGATGCGCACGGTGTGCACGCCCGGCGCGATGTCCTCGCCCAGCGTCACCGGCACGGTGCGCGCGTACCACTTCACGCCCGGGCGGCCCACCGGCATGGCGGGCTCGCGCTCGGAGGCAGGCAGCACCACCGTGCGCTCGGCGCGCGTGACGTGCGGCACCAACACACTTGCGCGGCGCACGGGATTGCCGCCATCCACCGTCACGGATAGCTGGGGCTCGGTCGCGCCCTCCGCCACCGGCGTGTAGACGACCACGTTGAGCGTGACCGCGCCGGGCCCCGTCTTGCGCACCGGCACACGCAGCCCTCCCTGGCTCACCGGATACACCGTGCGCGAGCGCAGACCGCTGCCCGCCGCCGGAGGCCGGTTGAGCAGCGCCGTCAGCCCCGGCGCCGTGGAACGCAGCAGCACCTCATGCTCACCCGGCGGCAGCGGCGGCAGCAGCTCCCTCGCCCGCGTGGAGCGCACGGTGAAGCGGTGCAGCGGCTCGCCGTCGAGCAGCACCTCCACCTCGTTGCCCAGCGCCGCCGCGTCCTTCAGCGACAGGCGCACCTCCGGACGGGTGGGCGTGCGCGCATCGAAGCGCGCCCGCACCGCGCGGCCCGGCTCCAGCACCGTGGACAGCGCCCTCACCATGTCCACCGTGTCCGCCGGTCCGGACTCCAGCACCTCCACCACCGAGGGCGAGCCATACGGGCGCACCACCACCGCGTCGCCCGTCGGCGGAGACCTCTCCTCCTCGGGACCCACGGGCTCCAGGCGCACCTGGCTCAGCAGCTCCATGCGCGCGCCGCCCTGCATCAGCGCGTTCATGTTCGCCGGACGCATCGGGTGCCACGCGCGCTGATCCACGGGCGCGTTGCGCCAGCGCACGCCGGTGAGCGCGTCGTTCGTGTACGGCGTGGACACCGCGATGGGCTGACCGCTGGACAGGAAGCTGTAGAGCTGCACGATGGTCGTGCGCGGCGCCTCCACGCGCAGCTTGCGCGCCCCCATCGGCAGGAACACCCGAGCGCTCGTCGCGCCCGACACCCACGCCGGCAGGTCCGTCACTTCTCCAGAGCCCGCGGAGCCCGCGTCCTGGGCCACCGTCGCCACGGGCGTGCAGGGCAGCGCGCCGCCCGGCAGCGGCACCAGGGCCGCGCTCTCGAACGGCGCGGGCTCCGGCGTCGCGTCCAGCGAGGCCTGTCCCAGGGACTGGCCCTGCGCATCCAGCACCGTGAGGCTCAGGTGCAGCGGCTCGCGCGAGGGCACGCGGTCCAGCGAGCGCGCATCGATGCGCACCAGCCGCCCCACCGCGTCCATGCGCGGATCGATGTCCAGCTCCAGCACCGGGCACGCCGGGCCGGTGGCGAACGCCTCCGTGCGGCGCGTGTCCGGCAGGAAGGCGACTCGGCCCTCCGACGCGACGCCCGGCTGGGGACGCGACTCGGCGGGCAGCAGCCATGACTCGAACGGGCCCTCCACCGTGTAGCGCAGGTCCTCCTGGCCGTCGTTGCGCACCATCACCGTGTGCACGCCCTCCGGCAGCTCCAGCGGATGCGACATGGGCGAACCCGCCACGGGGCCCGGCAGCTCCATCGTGTGGGCCGTGCCGTCCGCGGAGAGCGTCTGCACCGTCACGGGGCCGTGCGGCTGCGCCTTCGTGTCCGTCGCGTCGCTCCACAGCCACAGCACCGGCTTCGCGGGCCCGGTGACGTTGAGGGCCACGGCGCGGCCCGCGCCCAGGCGCTCCTGCACGGACTCGGTGGCCTCCACCAGCGGCAGCCGGTACGGGGTGCGGTAGACGGGTTCAATCTGGTAGTCGGTGCCCGCCTCGCCCTCCGCGTTGAGGCGCTCCCAGTGCTCCTCCGCGAGCCAGCGGCGCGTGTCGGCGGAGAGCTTCTCGAAGGGCTCGAAGGTGGCACGCCCGGCGCGCACCTCCGCGCGGGCCTGGGCCAGCTTCTGCGACGCGAGCAGCGGCAGCGTGCGGTGCGCGCGCACGTAGACGCGCGCCAGGAGCGTGTCGTTCGCGCCCGCGGCCCGCAGGTACAGCACGGAGTAGTCCGGCCGCTCCTTGGGCAGGCGAAGCACGAACTCGCGCTCGTCCGTCACCTGTTGATCCGCGTGCGTGGTGAAGGCGCTCTCCGCCAGGAACGTGCCGTCCTCCTGCGGCTGGCCCTTGCTCTGGCGCGTGCGCGTGAAGATGGAGCGCTCCAGCAGGACGCCGTCCGGCCCGCGCAGGATGGCCTTGAGGCCGTACTGGTACTGCTTCTCCGGCGCGTAGGGCGAGCCGTCCGGAAGCAGCTCGTGCGTGACGATGAGCAGCTCCTCGGCCTCCGCGGGGACGCGCACGCGCATCTCCCGGCCCGGCTCCAGGCGATAGAAGATGAGGCGCTCGGCGTTGACGAACTTCGCGTCGCGCCGCGCGGTGGGCGTGTCGGTGTTGCCAAGCACGGCGAGGCTCGCGCCCCAGATGAGGGCCAGGCCCACCATCAGTCCAAGGAGCGCCACGAGGGCGCGGCTGCGGGTCTTCATCGACGGGCCTCTTCGCGGGAGACTTCCCCGGTCAGCACCACCGGACGGCGGTGCCGCAGCGCCAGGTCCACCGTGCTCGCGAGCTCCGCGTCACCCGCGGTCAGCTCCGCGCGCTTCGCCGGCGACGGGTGCTGCTGAAGGAAATAGACGGCACGCAGCACCTGCTTGCCCTGCCGCGCTTCCACCAGGAGGAAGGGCAGGCCGTATTCGGCGCTGAAGCCGGACTTCACCTGACGCGTCACATTGCCCACGCGCTTCGTCTCCGCCAGCGCGCGGAGGTCATGCACGTTCTGCTGTGAGACGTAGCGCTCCGCGCTGGCGGTCAGCTCCGCGAAGTGCTGCTTCAGCGCCGCGGACACCGGCTGCGTCGGCGCCACCAGCCGGTCCGCCAGCAGCGCGCGCTCGGGAGACTCGCGCGGCTCCTCGGGCAACAGGCCCGTGATGGCCAGCTCCTCCGCCACGAGCCGGGGGCCCACGAAGGCACCGCGCAGCGGCTCGGACAGCCACAGCGTGGCCAGCCGCGCCCCGCCGAAGGTGCGGGAGAAGACCTGCTGCGGGCTCGCGTCGTTGAGGCCCGTCAGCTCCGGAGAGCCGTCGTGGTAGCGCACGCGCTGCCCCAGCCAGCCCAGCGGGCCCTCTTGCGACAACAGCCGCTCCAGGTCCGCGGGCCGCTGCGCTTCAGTGAGCACCGGGCTGCCCACGTCCACCAGCACGTCCGCTTCCACGGCCGGCCGGCCGGAGAAGCCGCGCAGGTGCAGCACCCAGCCCTGTTCCTTCGGCAGCGCGCGGTGCACCGCCTGATGGAACGCCTGGAAGCTCGTGCGCAGCTCACCGAAGGTGGCGGGGTGGGGCATGTCGCCGGAAGCGGTGGCGAACACCAGCGCGGTGGAGCGCGACTCGTGCCACAGCTCCGCGGCCACCGGCAGCGTGCCCGCCTCGCGGGCCGGCGACGGCACCTCCAGCGCGAGCGGAGCACCGCCCGGACGCACCATCAGCCCCGCGCCCAGTCGGCCCGGCGTGTCTTCCGCGTCCGTCACCCACCAGCATCCGGTGGCCGCACCCGCGCACTCCGTCACCGGATGCACCCGCAGGCCCATCAGCGCCGCCATGGCACCGGCCCAGCGCGAGCGCAGCTCCCGCGGCACGTCAGCCGTCCCACCGCCCAGCAGCGGCGAGGCCACCTGCTGCTCCAGCACCAGCAGCTCCGCGTCCGAGGGCCGCACCGCCGGCACGCGCGCCACTTCCGGCGTCACCATCAGCGTGCCCAGCGCGTCGCGCTCCGTCATCGGCGCGGCCAGCGCCTGCGCGTGCGCAATCACCAGCGAGGCCAGGTCCGCGGCGCCCGCGCGCAGCACGCTCACCCGCGACTCACCCCAGTTGCCGCCAGGCTCCGGCGGCGGAGTCGCGGTCACCGTCGCGCCCGGCCACAGCATGTCCAGGCCCTGCGGCGCCTTGCCGTCCGGCGTGTGCAGCACCACCTGGCCCGGCTTCAGTGACGGATCCACGCGCAGCTGCACCCGCTCCCGTGAGGACAGGGCGTCGTGCGCGTGGCGCAGCGGCGTCTCCGACTGCGCCAGCGCGTCACCCAGCACCAGGCCCGCGCGGCGGGAATCCACGCCGCTCACGATGATGGCGCGGCAGTTCACCCGCTCGCACAGGAGCGCGGCGGCCTCGGCGCTCGGCGCCTCCGTCAGGGGACGCGGCACCTCCAGCACCGGCCCCTGCGCACCGGGGACGAGCAGTGACGTGTCCCAGCCCGCCTTGCCGGCGCCCTCCACTCGCTCCACCAGCGCGAAGCGCGCGGGCACGCCGTCCTGCTTGGGCAACTCGCGAAGCTCCAGCCCCAGCGCCACCGCCTTCGTGCGCAGCGCGCTCATGTTCTCCGCGCGGCCCGACTCCAGCCACGCGTCCAGTCCGTTCCACAGCCCGCTGTATTCGCGCAGGTCGCCGTGCTTCAGCCGCAGCGACTGCCCGCCCACGTCGCTTTCGCGCGCGGTGGCGCGGCCCAGCACCATCAGGCCCAGCGGAGACTGGTCCAGACCCAGCCCGGGCACGTGGTCGCGCGGCGCCTCCGCGGTGAGCGCGGTGGCCGGACGCGGTTCGATGAGCGACAGCCCGAAGCCCGCGAGGCTGCCGATGAGGAAACCCGCCAGCGACGTGTGCAGCGTGGGCAGCAGCACGCGGGCAATCACCTGCTTCTGCAGCATCTTCACCGCCAGCAGCGTGGGCACCAGGTAGCCGAAGCCGAACAGGTCGGTGACCTTGAGGCCTGGAATCCGGCCACCCATGGCCCAGCCGATGCCCCACTTCACGAGGAAGCCCAGGCAGAAGACGAGCACCGTCTTGCGCGGTCCCTCCAGGTTGAGCGTGCGCAGCCCCGGCACGGACAGCACCGCCTTCGCGGCCACGACCAGGAGCAGCACCTCCGCCAGGGTGGCCACGAGCTTCAACGGCTCCAGCCACGTGAGCGCCAGGAGCGCGGGCACGAGGATGCCGTTGAAGTCCCAGCCGTACTTGAGGTTGAAGCGCGCGGCGAGGAACGCCGTCGTCAGCAGGATGATGTAGGCCTTGGGGCTGGACAGGAAGTCCTGCGCCACGTCCTCGTACATCAGCTCCAGGCTGGAGAAGGACAGGTTGGTGCCGGGCAGCAGCACGAAGCGGAGGATGACGTACGTGAGCGCCACCGGCACCGCCACCTGCCACAGCCCCCGGCGCAGCTTCAGCTTCCAGAAGGCGTTCGCGGTGAGCGGCACCAGCACCAGGCCGATGCTGTGCAGGCTGCGGTCGACGATGAAGGACGTGCCCCACCGCTCGTCCATCCAGTGCCCCAGTACGGGGAGCAGCCACGTCTCGCTGACCGCGCGCACCACCACGCTGGCGAGCACCACGGCGAAGAAGCGGTCTCGGCCGAAGAACTCGCTCCAGGCCCCCGTGCGGGACAGTCCGCTGGAGAACGCCAGCGCCAGGCCGTACGTGAGCAGCGACTCGGCGACGACGGTGCAGCCCGCCTCCGGGTGGATGACGAACACCGAGGCCAGATAGCCGGGAACCACGAGGCCCACGAACACCCACCCGAGCGTCTCCGTGAGGAGCGCCAGGATGAGCACGCCCACGAGCACCGCCACCAGGATGGAGGTATCGAGGGAGTAGGCCGGGAAGAGTGTCAGGGTCGAAAGGAGCGCCATGGTGGCCGCTCGAATCTAGGGAGGGCGCCGGACCCGACCAGGGTTGCCCCTCTCGGCTGCTGAGAAGCGTCCGCTGTCCAACCGAAACTTCGGGCCTCCAGTGTCGCTGAATGCCCAGCCCCGGACACTGGTATCGGATCCGCGGACGGATCAGCCCTCCTGCTTCACGTGGCGAGCAGCCGCTTGGCACGGCACGTGCGGACGTCTCTCGCGAGACACTTCACGGGCAGTCCTGCGCGACCACGGCAGGGCAGCCCAGGCCGGAACCGCCGAGCGTGCAGGGCACGGTGTCCGCGAGCGCCTGCATGACGGCCTTGGACGACGCGCCGGTGCCGCGCAGCGTGGCGGACTGCTCCAGGTGGACGAAGCGGTCCGTGGCGGCGGCGGCCTCCGCGAAGCAAGCGTCGGAGGCCCCGTTGTCGATGCGGCCCTGCACGTTGCTGGTGCCGCACAGCGTGCGGTGCTTGCCCGAGTCATCCGCCGCGTTGCAGGAGAAGGCCTTCTTGGTGCCCGTCAGGTGGGTGTTGAGCGAGTCGCGCAGGCGGTTGGAGAGCGCATCCGGCCGCGGCGCGCTGGTTCCGTCGCTCACCACGGCGGCCTCGGGACCGTCGCCCGCGTCCATGCCGTGGATGCTGGCGGCGATGGCGTCCGGGTACGTGTCGCGCAGCGCGCGGTGCGCGGCGGTGAAGAAGTTGTTGCCGTAGTGCGCGGCGTCGGAGATGCGCAGGCCCTTCGTGCCGCACACGCTGGTGGTGCCGCTGCACGGGCTGGCGGTGGTGACGGCGCAGCGGTTGCTGCCGGTGATGAGAAGCGCGCGAGCGCCCAGCGTCACCAGCTGCGTGGCCGTCTGACGCAGCGTCCCCTCATCAGAGTCCGCGTGCGGCGCCTCCAGCCACAGGTCGCGCGCGGGGAACAGGTTGATGATGAAGGTGCCGCCGCCGCGCGACAGCAGGCCCTGCTCGCGCACCACCAGCCACCCGCCGCCCGTGTCATTGCGGAAGGTGGACACGCCGTAGCCCATCCCCGCCAGGTCCTGCACCACCCGCGGCGTGGGACCTTCGGTGAGCAGCGTGCGGAACGCGCCCTCGAACGCGGCGAGCTCCGTGCCGCCCGGCTCCTTGAAGCCGCCGCTGTTGGCCGTGGCGATGGGCGCCGTCTGGAGCCACGTCGTCAGGTTGCCCGTCAGGCTGGACAGTGAGCCGAGCGGCGAACACACGCCCGTCGTGGGAGCAGGCGTGCTGACGACCGGCGTCTCGGGCGCGGGCGTCTCCACGGGCGTCACCGTGTCGGTGGGCGTCGGCGTGGTGGGCACCTGGCCCACGTCCTCCACGGGCGCGGTGGGCGAAGTGGGCGTCCCGACGACGGTCCCCGGAGCGGACGTGGAGGGGCTCTCCGCCACGGCATCGCTCGGTCCCGCGACGGCATTGCTGCAAGCGGCTGCGAGGAGCAGGAGGCAGGACAGGGATGCGCGCAGGGGGGGCAAGGACATGGTCCTGTCCCGAACAGCACGCCCTGCGCATGCATTCACACCCCGTCAATCCGGGATGACAGCCGGGGCGGGGCTCGGTTGCCCGTCCGCCCTATGTCCCCCGCCCGCTCAGGGCAGGGTCCGCAGCAGTCCCTCCGCGTCGGGTGCGCCCCAGCCGGTGGGGATGTCCCAGCCCGGCCCGGCTTCGTACTGACGGTCGGTGACGCCCACGGTGATGTCGCGGAACGTCTGCTGCACCGCGGGCAGCGTGTAGAGCTGCGAGTTGAGCCAGCCCACCCTCGGCTTCGCCGCGTCCGCGCGCGCGCCGTTCACCACCGTCATGATCCCCGCGAAGATGGGCGAGGAGAACGACGTGCCGGTGTTGGGCGTGGTGACGCCCAGCCACGTGTACCAGTAGCCGGTGTCCGCGTTCAGCGCGACGTCCACCACCGCGCGCTTGGCGGGCATCGGGACCAGGCCCTTCTGCCATTCCGGCGTGGCGAAGGTGCGGGTGATGCCGGAGCCGGAGTAGTACCAGGCCGTCTCGCCCGTCACCGTCATGCCGTTCATCTTCAACTGCGTGCCGCCCACGGCGGTGACGTAGGGGCTGTTGCCCGGGACGTCCACGCCCGCGGAGTCGCCGCTCGCCGCCGCGACGGTGATGCCCAGCGCGGCGGCCATGGTGCTGGCGTGGCTGTAGGCCTCATGCACCGCTTTGGGTTCGGAGTCCTCGCGGTGGGCAAAGGACGTGGTGATGACGCTCACCTCGCCGCGGCCAATGGCCTCGTTGTAGGTGTAGAGCATGGACGTGTTGCGCGCGTCCGGGCCCATGTAGACGAGCACCTCCGCCTTGGGTGCCATCGCCGCGGCCCACTCCACGTCCAGCGTGCCTTCGCGGTAGCGCGTGACGGGCGGCTCCATGGTCTGGATGACCTTGGGGTCCTCGCGCTCGATGCCCCACATCTTCCAGAAGGCGCGCACGTCCTTCCACCGGAAGCTGGCGCCAATCACCACGCCCAGCTTCATGCCCTGGCCCTGGTGGCCCTGCTGATAGATCGAGTCCACGTTGTACGCGCGCGCCACCTGCTGCGGCGTGAGGCCGCGGCTGACGGGGTTCGGCGGCTCCGTGGACGGCTGTCCGAACTCGCCGGGCAGCGTGCCCGTCTCCGCCGGCAGGTCCAGCGCCACGACGGCGTGGATGCGCTGCTGCACGAACGTGGGGGCCTTGATGGTCTCCACGAGGCCGTAGACGTCGTGCGGATCATTTCCGCCCTGCGGCGACTTGCGCTCCAGCACTCGCAGCGTCACGCCGAACGCCTTGTTGAACTGGCCCACCGTGCCCACGAACTGCACCAGCAGCCGGTTGGTGGCGACGTAGGGCACCTGCATGCCCTCGGACTTCAGCCAGTCCGTGACGACGGTGACGTCCTTCTCCAACGGAGCGTGCTTCGCCATCCACTCGGCGGGCGTCATGTACTGACGGAAGCGGGATCCGCCTGGCTTGTAGATGTCCGCGATGCGCTCCTCGAGCGCGGACGCGTCGCGGATGGGGAAGGACACGAGCCCGCGGATGAGGTCCGTCACCGGCGCCTCGCCCTGGTCCGTGTAGACGCCCGGCAGGGGGCCCGGGACGCCGTCCGTCGTCGGGATGGGCGTGGGGTCCAACACCTCCGCCTCCGGGTCGGGCGGCGGCGGGTCCACCACCTCTGGCTCCGGCGGTGGCTTGCCGGGCGGGGGCTGTGAGTTTTCGGAGTCGGGAAGGGTGGGCGTGGATTCCGCCGGCGTCGGCCCGGGAGGCCGCGGCTTGCCCACGGACGTCAGGCGGTCCGAGTCACGGCAGCCACCCATCCACCCCGCCAGCAGAAGAACACCCGTCAGGATGTATCCGCGCTTCATTGCGCCCCCAGCCCGGAGTGACCCGCCTCGGGTCCCCGGCACCCCAGCCGTCCTCCCCCTGGAAGACGTCGGCCCTTGTGCGCATCGAAGGTGGGAGCGATTGCCCTGCGAGGCAACTGTCGTGGACAGGTAAATCGCGGCTACACTGTTGGTACTTCTTTGCCCATCCCATGCGGCTGCCGACAGCACTCCTGCTCTTCATCCTCTTCCTGCTGCCGTGCGCTGCGCTGGCGCAGGGAGACACGCGCATCACCTTCCTGGGCCGTCAGTTGGAGAAGGGAAGGGATCCGCGTGCGCGCTCACAGGCCGCGCTGGTGTTGGGCGCCACCGAGGATCCCGAAGCGGTGACACCGCTGTGCGGCGGCCTCAAGGACCCGAGCGAGCTGGTGCGCGCGGCGGTGGCCAAGGGATTGGGCGCGCTCCTGGAGCCGAAGGGGCTCGACTGCCTTCAGGCGGTGCAGGGGGAGGCGGACGCCACGGTGCAGGCGGCGGTGGCGGAGTCCATCAAGGTCATCAAGGCGTTCCAGTCGCGCCGGCCGCGCTTCTACCTGTCGCTGGACGCGCTGAAGGACAAGACGGGCAGGGTGCCCGCGGAGCTCGTGAAGGTGACGCAGGAGCGGCTTCGTTCCAAGCTGGTGCGCCGGGGCGCGCAGATGGCGCCGGAGAAGGAGTCGAAGGCCGCGGCGAAGGGCGCGCTCAAGAAGCTGGGCGTGCACGGCTACCGCATCACGGCGGAGATCCAGGCGACGGACAGTGGAGGCCTGCGCCTGCAGCTTCTGTGCATGACGTACCCGGAGCAGTCCCTGATGGGACAGGTGGAAGTGAACGCCGCGGGGGCTCCGCCCGCGGACCTGTTGAAGGCCCTGATCCCCCGAGCCATCGAGGAAGCCGCCGCGACCTTCGAGTGGAGCAGCGAGACATGACGACGACCACGGCCCAGGCCCCGACGACGAAGCGCCGCTGGCGCAACTTCCTGCTCGACGCGCCCTTCCAGCTGAGGCTCACCGCGTACATCGTCGGTGTGTCGTTGGTGATGGCGGCGCTCTTGGGCATCTTCCTGGTGCGCGCGGCGAATTCGCTGTTGCAAGAGACGGCGAAGGCGGTGGACGCCCGCTCGGCGGCGGCGGAGGTGAGCCGCGAGTTGTCCGGAGCCACGCTCTCCAACGAGCTGATGGTCCACATGAACGACCCGGCGTTCGAGAAGCAGTTCCGCGAGCAGGCGCAGGCCATCGACGCCAAGTACGATGCGGAGCGCGCGGCCATCGTCACGCAGCGCGCGGAGCTGGAGCGCCATCAGCAGCTGACGTGGTGGGTGCTGGGCGGCTGCCTGGTGTCGTTCATCGCGGTGGTGGCGCTGGCGACCATCGTGGTGACGCACCGGATGGTGGGCCCGCTCTTCCGCATCAAGCGCATGATGCGCGAAGTGGCGGAAGGCCACCTGAACCCGCCGCAGCACGGCCTGCGCGAAGGCGACGAGCTGCAGGATGTCTTCGAGGTCGCGCGGGACATGACCCAGCGGCTGCGCGCGCAGCAGACCGAGGACGCGCGCGCGCTGTCGGAGGCCCTGGCGCAGGCGAAGACGAGCGGCGCCACGGGCCCCTGGGTGGACGAGCTGACCGCCCTGGAGACGCGCTACCGCGAGCGGCTGGCGCGGTAGGGCAGGGCGGCTTGGCGACACCGCGCCGGGGGCTCACACCCGCGCGGTGTCCGCGGTGAGCCCCATCTGCAAGAGCTCCGAGTGCAGCAGCAGCCGCGCCTGCGCCCACGGCAGCGCGACGACCCGGTAGCCCGCGAGCGCCTGGAGCAGCAGCGGCCGGTAGCTCGCGTGTCCTGGGTCCGCCACCACGACGATGCCCCGGTCCGTGGTGGAGCGGATGAGCCGCCCGACGCCCTGGCGCAGGAGCAGCAGCGCGCGCGGCAGCCGGTACTGGAGGAAGCCCAGGTACTCGTTGCCCGCCTTCGCCAGCGGCTCCTCGCGCGCGGCCACCAGCGGCCGTGACGCTGGCTCCAGGGGCAGCTTGTCGATGAAGACACACCCCACGCCGCGCCCGGGGATGTCCACGCCCTGCCAGAAGCTCTTGGTGCCCAGCAGCACCGTGCCCGTGTCGCGCTCCTGCCGCGCCGCCAGCGAACGGCCGTGCCCGCGCGACTGGCGCAGCACCTCGATGCCGTGCGGCTCCAGCCGCGCCTGCACCTCGCGCGCGACGCGCTCCAGCCGCCGCGTGGAGGCGAACAGGCCCAGCACCCGGCCGCCCATCACCTGCGCCAGGCCGGAGATGCGCCCCGAGGCCCAGTCGATGAACGGCTCCTCGTGCGCGCGCGGCGCGTCCGTCACCAGCACCACCAGCGCCTGCTGTCCCAGATGGAACGGCGACGGTGCGCGCAGGATGGGCGGCCTCAGTCCCAGCCGCTTCAACACGAAGGGAACAGGGTCACCCGTGCCCAGCGTGGCGGACGCCATCACCAGCGCGCGCTTGTTCGCGGCGAAGTCCTTCGCCACGGACTCGGACACGTCCACCGGCTGCGCGCCCACGCTCCAACGCGCCTTGCGAGGCTCCGCCCGCGCCGCGTAGCAGCGCTTCGCATCCGGCTCTCCAGCCAGCTCGCCCGCGAGCACCGACAGCTCGCCCAGCTCTGTGGTGGCGCCGGCCAGCTCCCGCTCCAGCGAAGGCTGCTTCACCGCCAGCTCCGGCAGCGCCGCCAGCACCCGCACCGACAGCAGCGTGTGTACCCGTTGCAGCGCCGTGCGCACCGCCACCAGGCCCTCTCGCACGGGCTCCCAGGCGGGCAGGGCGCGCACCGCGTCCGTCACCCGCAGCTCCGGCGCGTAGGCCGCGTCGTCCGCGTCCTCGCCGGGCATCGCCGCCGCGGGCTCGCACAGGGTCGTCACTTGTTCGCCCAGCAGGCGTGCCTCCTGGAGCAGCGTGCGCAGGGCGTCGTCCACCTCGGACATCAGCACGCGGGACTCGTCCCGGCGCGTGGCCGCGAGCGCGCGGCGCAACTCCGCGAAGAGGCCCCGGCGCCCGTCGCGTCCGTGCAGCCGCTCCGTGAGGCGCAGGAAGGCCAGGTCGGACAGCTCCACCGTGAGCGCGGTGGTGGCCACGTCCTCCAGCTCGTGCGCCTCGTCCAGCACCAGGTGGTCCAGGCGCCCGTAGCGCGCGGGCCACGCGAACGCGAGCGACTGGTTGATGACCAGCACGTCCGCCTCGCGCGCCTGCGCCACCGCCGAGTGGTAGAAACACTTGTGGTGATGCGGGCACCGCTCGCCCAGCGTCGTCGCCGCCTCGGAGCGCACCGCCGGCACCAGCCCGTGCATGCCGGGGAAGCGCTCGCGGAACCAGTGGCTCAGCCGGTCCAGGTCCCCGTCCACGCTGCGGCGCATGTACGCGCGCACGTAGGCCCGGGGCGCCCGCGCGGAGTGGTTCATCCCCGGCTCCACGCGCGTGGCCTCCAGCGCGCGGCGGCGGCACAGGTAGTTCGTCTGGCCCTTGAGCAGCGCGTAGCCGAACGCGCCGCCGGTGGCCTGGTGCAGCCGGGGCAGGTCCTTCTCCAGGAGCTGGTCCTGGAGCGTCTTCGTGTGCGGCGCCACGCCCACCTTCAGCCCGTTGCGCGAGGCGAACAGCGCCGCGGGCGTGAGGTACGCCAGCGACTTGCCCGTGCCCGTGCCGGCCTCCACCGCCACCTGCCCGCCGTCCGACAGCGTGCGCGCCACCGCCTGCGCCATCTCCAGCTGCGCGGGCCGGGACAGGAACCCTCCGCCCCGCTCCAGCGCGCCGCCGGGCCCCAGCACCTGGGCCACTTCCTCCGGCCGCACCGGCAGCGGCGTCGCGTCCAGCTCGGGCTCCGGGGGAGGCCTGCCACCATTCACGCGCTTGCGCTCCGGCCGCGCGCGCAGGAAGCCGCCCGTCGTCTCCAGGTTCAGCGGCACCGGCGTGGCCCGGCACGCGTCCCACAGCCGCGAGAGCAGCTCCAGCAGCGGGCGCGACTCCGCGTCCATCGCCAGGTCGCGAGCGTCCTCATCCGACAGGGTATCCAGCAGCGGCGTGGGCCCCAGCGACGCGCGGGCCCTGGGGTCCATCGTGGACAGCAGGTCCGCCACGTCCTCCGCGCGCCCGTCCCGCACGCAGCCATCCAGCGCGTGCACCAGCACCGCGTGCACCGCCACGCAGTCATGCAGCGCCCGGTGCGGCTGCTGTGAGCCCAGCTTCGCCCACCGCATCAGCGACTCCAGCGAGTGGCTGGGCAGCTCCGGGTGCAGGTAGTGCATGAGCTCGCACGAGTCGAGTACCGGCACGCCGCCGAGCACGTCCGGCAGGAAGCCCTTCTCGAACGGGGCGTTGTGCGCCACCACCGTCCAGCCCTTGAGCCGCTCCCGCAGCTGGGCGCGCTCCGCGTCGAAGCGGGGCTGTCCGGCGAGCTGTGCGTCGGAGAGGCCGGTGAGCCGGCGGATGGTGAGGTTCAGCGGGCGCGAGGCCGAATACAGCTGGGAGAAGCGGTCCACCTCCCGGCCGTGCTCGAAGAAGAGGCACCCGACTTCGATGACCTCATCCACGCGGGGGTCGAGCCCCGTCGTTTCGAGGTCCAGGAAGACGTGCCGGGTGAAGAGCTCCGAGCTGCCCATGCAGGCCCGCGAGACTACCCGCCCGGGCGGACATCGCCAGTTAACGGAGCGGGGCGCTACTGCACGAAGAAGCGGCCAGTGGTCTCTCCCGTCGGGCACCCGTAATGGAGCGTCCCGGACTGACGGGGCGTGAAGGCAATCTCCACCAGCGTGTTCAGCGGCAGCTTCGCGTCGATGCCGTAATCGGCCAGCACCAGCGACGTGGCGCACGTCGCTTCCGTCCTGCGCGTCACCAGCAGCGTCACCGGCTGGTTCTTCTGGAGCAGGACCCCCGAGGAGGGCTCGAAGCCCTTCTCCGTGACGGACATCTCCAGCATCAGCTTCCCGTTCACCACGTGGCCGTCGTCCACGAGGGCCGTGTAGCCGTGGCCCCGGTGCTCATCCGCTTCCGGCGCCTTCGCGGCGGTGGGCTCCTTCGAGCACGCCAGCTGCGTCACCCCCACGAGGACCGCGGCCACGGTGAGCACGACGATGCGACGGGAGGAGGGGGGCATAAGGAGTCCGAGGACTTCAGTCCACCACGAACGTACCGGCGATCATCTTCCCCATCGCGCAGCCGTACCTCAGCGTCCCGGACTGGTTGGGCGTGAAGGTGATGTCCACCGGCGTGTTCAGGGGCAGCTTCGTGTCGATCTTGTACTCGTCCATCACGAGCTCGGTGGCGCACGTCAGGTCCGTCTTGCGCGTCACCACCAGCTTCACCGGCTCGCCCTTCTTGAGCTGCACCGGCGAGGGCTCATAGCCCTTCTCCGTGACGGCCAGCTCCACCACGTGCACGCCGTTCTCCCGCCGTCCCACCTCCTGCGCGGCGGGCGTGCCCGGCTCCTTCGCGGAGGACTCCTTCGTGCACGCCTGCTGTGACGCTCCCGCGAGGACCGCCGCCGCGGTGAGCGCGAGCCAGGGCTTGATGATGCGGGAGAAGAAGGGGCGCATGGATGGAGTCTCCAGGGGGAGGAAGGACACGGGCGGCCCGCCACTGAAGGCAGGGCCGCCCGGAAGTAACGACACCGCGAGCCGCTTTCAGCCCTCGGCGTCGGGCTCTGAACCGGCCTCGTCGTCGGAAGCATCCTCGGGGGGGGCCGGGGGCGCTTCGAAGCGCAGGAGCGCGTGCAGCGGGACGAACAGCTCGTGCCCGGGCTCGCCCAGCAGCACGTCGAAGCGGCCCACGCGCAACAGCGGCGCCTCCACCGTGATGCCGTTGCGCAGCACCAGCTTCACCGTCTGCCCGATGTGCGGCAGGAACGGCCGGGGGTCCGAATAGGGGCGCTTGTCCGGCTGCCGCGCCACCTGCGCCGGCTTCTGCGTGAGCTTCGCGTCGCGCTCCAGGGTCGGCATCAGCCGCTCCCAGTCACCCCTGCGCGCGATGAGCACCACCTGGAGCTTCTCCAGACGGCCCGTGCGCTCGAAGGTGAAGGCGATGGCCTCCTCCGCCAGCAGCGTGTCCAACAGCGACCGCTCCGCCAGCACCACGGACAGCTCGGTCTTCTGCTCGATGAAGGCGCCCAGGAAGTCCGCGACGAGCGCGTTGTCCACCTGGCCGCGCGCCTGCTTGATGGCCGCCTTGCGCTGGCTGCGCTCCTTGCGTGCCATGAACTCCTGCACGGTGAGGCCGCTCTGGAGGATGCCGAACGCGTCGCCCAGCGACAGGCCCGGCGTCTGGCCCATCAGCTCGTAGACCTGGTCGAAGCGCTTCGCCTCCTCGGCGTGCAGCTTGCGCCAGATGCGCGCCTTCATCTTCCCTTCCAGCTCACCCTTGGCGATGCGCGCCGGCACGTGCTCGCGCGTGGCCAGCGCCAGGATCTGCTCCGGCGTGGGCGGCGGGCGCGGGGGGCCGGGGCGCGGCGCGAAGCGGCCCGGAGGCCCACC
>NZ_RAWF01000113.1:0-30023 GCF_003612075.1 Corallococcus sp. CA041A | reverse complement strand
CACCTTCGGCATCTTGCCACCTCCATCGAGGTAACCCACCAGACGCCTTCCATCGTGCCGATGCGCAGGCTCACGGCCGCTCGATGGCCTGTCAGCTCATCCCTCGCTCAGGATCGGATCCAGACCCCCGACAGCCGCCCGGATGATCTGAACTCCTCGTTGCAACTGGCCGCGAGGAATGGGCACGTGGAGGTCGTGCGGCTCCTGCTGAAGGCGGGGGCGGACCCGAATGGGACGAAGTTCAGCAACCCCGTTCCGCTGCTGGATGCGGCGGATCGGCTTCGTGAAGACAAGGGCGACCCCACGATGATGAAGCTGTTGCTGGATGCCGGCGCGCGCGTGGACGTCAAACACTTCGGCGGCTCTCCCCTCACGGTGGCCGCGAACGGCTGTAGCGCGGAGGTCGTCTCCCTGCTGCTGCGCAAGATGTCCCGTGGCGCGATCGCGGAGGAGCCGGGCACCTATCTGTATGCCCAGGCCCTGCGCGCAGGGGACTTCTGCACGGAGGCCAGGTCCGTGAAGGTCCTTCAGGCCCTCCTCTCGGGCGGGGTCCGCATCCGGGAGCAACGGGACATGCACGGGGACTTCCTCGTGACGCGGGCCCGGGAATCCCGCGCCATCAGGGCTGAATTGGTGAAGGCGGGGCTTCATCTGTCCGAGACGCCGTGAGTGGGCTGGCGTCCTCGCGCCCGGCGTGTCCTGCCCAGCGCCCAGGCCGCCCATAGCAGGACTCCCGCCACGGAGACGCCAGGGGCCGCGCCGCAGCCGCCCGCGTTGCCTTGCCCGCCCGGCTCCCCTGGACCGCCTGGAACCTGCGGCTCCAAGGGCATGGAGACAGGCGCCCCGCCCATGCGCGGGGCGGATGGGTTGCCCAAGGTCAGCTCCCCGTAGCGCTGGATGAGCCGCAGCCGCGCGCCATCGAACGCGGCGCCGTCATCCGGTACCTGCCATGCGTTGGGAATGAGCTCTCGCGCCACCTGGTGCGCGAAGGCCGGGTCGCCCGCGTCGCTCACCGCCTTGAGCCATTCATAGTCCTGCATGCCCTGACGGATGAGCTTCAGGCGCAGGGAGGCCACCGGCACGTCCGTCCGTCCGCCGATGATCGCGGGCGTGCCCGGGTAGAACAGCGTCCCGTCCCCGTTGCCATCGAAGTGGTACTGGTCCGTCCACGCCGTGGGGAGCATGCCCGCGGTCTCGTAGTACAGCTCGCCCTTGCAGCCGAAGAGGAAGGACAGCCACTCCATCGCGCGGGCCTTCGTCGAGGGGCGGTCCACCATGTACGACGGCCAACCCGCCCCCGGCTGGTTCTGCGGCACGGAGACGCTGGGCGCGCAGCCGTGGATCGCGCAGCTTTGATACATCCACAACTCCGTTCCAGGCCGCGAGAGGAACTCCACGTACGTCGCGGTCTGGTTTCCCACGAAGCCTGGATCCGTGCCCTCCAGGTGGTTCACCATCGGCACCATGATGTCCACCAGGGGCACCAGGCCGGTGGGCTTCAGTTGGCTGGCGTTCGTCGTCAGCATGGTGCGAAGGCCCGGCGCGGCCTGCCGCACCAGCGTTCCGGCGGCTTGCACCTGCTCGTAGCTGATCCAGATGGGCGGCTCGTCGCCGATCAGCGCGAAGGCCCGGTCCAGCCAGCCGCGCTCGCGCATGTGCCCGGTGAAGGCCGACAGGCCGCCAGCGGTGAGGGGCCCTGTGTATTCCAGGCTCGTCATCCGCGCGCCGGACAGCCGCGTGGGCGCGGTGCCATCCAGGCTGGGCCCCCACGTCGCGTCGAAATCGCTCCATGCCTTGGGCCCGGACCCGCGCAGGTAGAGCCGGGGCTGCGTGATGCGGTGCTCCAGCGCCATCTGCTGGTAGCGCACGAGGAACGGTTGCAGCTCCTCGTGCGAGCAGTCCGCCCGGCCCAGATGCGCGAGGCACACCTGGGCCGGCGACAGCGAAAACGCCGAGGCCAGTGAGGAAGTGCTCGGCATCACCGCTTCCACCACCGTCAGCCTCGCGGTCACCTGCCGCTGGAAGCCGCCTTCCGCCTCCACCGTCACCGTGCCCGTGTAGTCGCCGGGGGGCGCGTCCCCGGGCACGTGCACGTCCACCCAGACGGCTCGCGCCTCGCGCGCGGGCACGTCGAAGGGGAAGGCATTGCGTTGCTCCCTGGCGATTTCGTCCGTGTCTGGCACCAGCCCGTCCGGCCAGCGCCCCACCGGCTGCCCGGGCTCGGAGCCCTGCTTCGTGGTGATGTACGCCTGCCGGTACAGCGTCACGTCCGGTCCCGTCAGCGTCGCGGGCCCCTCCAGCGCGGGCAGGCGGGCGCGCACGCCCCTCAGGCCCCGGTCACCGCCGTGCAACGCCACCTGGAAGGAGACGAACTCATTGCGCGCGGCGGTGAGTCGTACCTCGGTGCTGCTTCCTGGCGCGGTGTTGTCGGGACGGACCTTCACCATCATCCCTTCGCCCCACACCGCGGGCTCGGCCGCGAACACCGGCCAGGCCGCGGACAACGCCAGCCAGCCGAGTCCACACTGTCGAAGTGCCAGCATGGGGAATGGATGCGCACGGGCCGTGTGCGGCTCCAGCCTCCCGGCTGTCCCGTCACCCGGGCCCACCAGCGCTCCCAGGCTCGGATGCCGAAGGGCGGCGCCATGGGCAGACACGAGAGGCCATCGACGGCTTGCTTCCTCGCCTGGTTGAGTAAGGTGCGCGCTTCGCATGACGGCGCGAGGCCTGGGGAGACTTCCGGTGGATGGCAGGGAATGGCGGGTGCGGGTCCTGGGGCTGGCGCAGCTGTGCGGCCCTGACGGTCAACGCGTGAGGTTGGAGCGGCGCACCGCGGCGCTGCTGGCGTGGCTGGCATTGCAGGGCCCCTCGCCCAAGTTCGCGCTCGCGTCCCTCCTGTGGCCGGATTCGCCGCCCACGACCGTGCGAAGCAACCTGCGGCAGTTGCTGCGCCGACTGCGAGTCGCCACGGAGGATGCGCCCCTGGTGGAGGGCGACGCCGAACGGCTGGCATTGGTCTCGCCCGCGTCCGTGGACGCCGCGAGCCTCAAGGCCGCCGCGGAGGCCCGTGCCCATGCGGAGGCCCTGGCGTGTGTGGACGCCGAAGGCAACACGTTGCTGGCGGGCTTCGACTTCGATGACTGTCCGGAGCTCGCGCGCTGGCTGGACGGCGCCCGCGCGGGCATCGAGGGATGGGTTCGCGAGGCGCGCGAGGCCCGCATCGCCCAGCTCACCGCCGCGGGCGATTGGACCGCCGCCCTGGGGCTCGCGCAGGCGTGGGCGCGGCAGGAGCCCGAATCCGAGCAGGCCGGCCGCCACCTCATCCGGCTGCACTACCTGCAGGGTGACCGGGGAGCAGCGCTCGCGACCTTCGAACACCTGCGCGACGTGCTGGACCGGGAGCTGGGCGTCACCCCCATGCCGGAGACGCTCGCGCTGGTGCGGGAGGTGGAGCAGTCCCCGCCGCGCTCACGCTCCCTTCCGGGCGCTCGGCCTTCGCTGCCTCTTTCAGTGCTGCGTCCTCCGGTGCTGGTGGGCCGGGACGCGGCGTGGCGGCAGCTGGAAGCCGGCTGGGAGGCGGGCCAGTTGCTGTTCATCTCCGGTGAGCCCGGTAGCGGCAAGACGCGGCTCGCGGAGGAGTTCGCGGCCACGCAGGGCCGCTGGGGACGCATCGAGGCGCGAGCGGGAGACCGGGACGTGCCGTTCGCCTCCCAGGCGCGCGCCTTCCGCACACAGCTGCGGCGCTGGCCGGACGTGAAGCTGCCGGACTGGGTGCGCACCGAGCTGTCGCGCATCCTCCCGGAGCTGGGAGATGCGCGGCTGCTGCCGCCCCTGGCCTCCGAGGCCGGCACGCTGCGCTTCTACGACGCCATCGTGGCTGCGCTCCAACTGCTCCACGAGTACGAGGACATCAGCGTCGCGGACGACGTGCAGTACTGGGACGCGGCCAGCGCCAGGGCCTTCACCTTCGCGCTCTCCCGGCTGGCCGACACGGCCCCTCCAGGCGCACGCAGCCTGCGCTTCATCGACTGCTATCGCCGGGGAGAATTGTCGCCCGAGACGCGGATGCACGTGGCAGGGCTCGTCGAGGCGGGATTGGCGCGCGTCGTGGAGGTGGACGCGCTGACGGACGAGGACGTGAAGCGCATGGTGGCGGGCATGGGACTGCCGGGCGCGGAGGCGCACCTGGATGCCCTGGCCCGCTACACGGGCGGCAATCCCCTGTACGTCGTGGAGACGCTGAAGCACCTGCTGGAGACGGACTCGTTGCACCGTGAATGGCCCCAACGGCTGCCGCCTCCAGGGCGCGTGGGCCCCCTCATCCAGCGGCGCCTGGAGGGGCTGTCCCCGCTGGCGCTCCAGTGCGCGCGGCTCGCGGCGCTGGCGGGGGCCTTCTTCCGGACCTCGCTCGTGGCCGGGGGACTCCAGGTGATGCATGCGGAGGCGCATGAGGCGCTCGCGGAGCTGGAGGCGGCCCAGGTGCTGATGGGCGAGCGCTTCAGCCACGACCTGGTGATGGAGGCGGTCCTGGCTGGAATGGGCCCCGGCGAGGAGCGCGTGCTGCACGCCCGGCTCGCCACGGTGTTCGAGGCGGACGGCGCCCCTTCCATCCTCCTGGCGCATCACTGGCTCGGAGCTGGACGGACGGAGCGGGCACTGCCTCACCTGCTGGCGTCCGCTCGCTCCGATGAACAGGTCCTGCCGCCCGAACTGGCGGCGGAGCATTACGCGCGGGCCGCGTCGCTCATGCTGTCGCTGGGACAGCACGAGGACGCCGTGCAGGCGCGGGCCGCCGAGGCGCGCTGCCGGCTCCAGGCTACCTCCGCGGGAGTCCTCACCCCTGGGCCAGCAGCAGGCCCAGGCGCTCGCGGTCGCCGCGGCTGAGCTTCAAAGCCGGCTCAGGCGCAGTAGTACGTCGGGGCCAGCTCCAGCACGCGCTGCTCCGCGAGGGGAGAGAGCGCGCGCAGGCGGGAGAGGAAGAGGGGGGCCTTCATTCCCATCCCGATGAAACCCCAGACATACGAACGCTCCTGGGACTCGGACAACTGCTGGCGTTCGGTGGGCGTGAACGTGCGCCCCACCGCCTTCTCCAGCGTCTGGAGGTCCAGCGCGAGCTGCGCGTTCAGGGTGCCGCGCAAGGCCTGGAGCAGCTCCGAGTATTCAGTCAGGGCCGCGTCCAGGGCTTCGGGCGCCTGAGCGAGGATCTTCTGGGCCTCCAGGAAGTCCAGCCGGGTGTGCTGCGCCTCTTCCAGCCAGTGGTGCTTGAGCAGGTTGCAGAACAGCGGATCCAGCGTCTCGTCTTTGTTTCCGCGAACCGTCTCCTGGTAGTGCTGCTGCGTCATCAGCTCCATGTGCAGGTTGAAGATCAGCACGCCCAGGTTCGACTTCGCCATGATGGCCCGGGCCACCTCCACCTGGTTGTCGAGCAGGGCAGGGGCGACCTTGAAGCCCTTCGCGAACGCGCCGGTGAAGCGCGCGAAGAGCTGCTGGTGCTTCAGCTCCTCCTCGGTGAAGCGCAGCAGCGCCCGCATGTGCGTCGCGTTCCCGTGAAGCTCCAGGCCGGCGCGCTGGGCGGCCAGGGCGACGGCGTACTCCTCCAGGAACAGGAACAGGTGCGCGTAGCTGTTGGAGCGGATGTGGTTCAACATCAGCCGCTCCTCCGCGCTCAGGAAGGGAATGTCTTCCGTGCCGGTCAGCGCATCCGAAAGGAACCGGTGGCTGAAGTCGAGCACGGTGTCCTTGGGCAACAGCTCATCCAGACGCCAGGACACCCGTTCGGAACTCTGGATACAGGACTGGTACTCCGGGGTTTGATTGAGCATTGATGAATCAAACGGGTTTTCCCAGCCTTGGGTCAATGGTTGGGACTTCATTCCTACTCACCGCGGTGGGTCATTCCTGCCTGGGATTGGGTTGAGAGGGAGGGGTGGGCTATGAAGTCGCCATGCCCAGAAACCTCGTTCTGCCTTTGTTCGCGCTGCTCGCGTTCGTCGGCTGTACCCACCAGGTGCGGCCGAGCCCCGCGCCCATGTCCAACGCGGGGACGCCGCTGGCGCTTCGCGCGCGCTACTTCATCTCCCCCGAGCAGAAGGCGCGCATCGACTCGGACAGCTACTTCGTCCTGGGCGCCGGGCACACCTGGAACATCACCATTGGCGAAGGGCTCACGCGCAGCTTCCCGCAGATGATGGGCACCGTCTTCCAGTCCGTCCAGGAGGCGTCCAGCCCTGATGACATGGGCGACGCGGACGTGCTCATCGTCCCGGAGATCCAGTACTTCGACGTCAACGGCGGTGGCTTCGTGTCGCAGTTGAAGCTGACGGTGCGCTCCCGGGGGACCCAGGACGCCATCCAGGTGAGTGACCTGATCGAGGGCGAGTCCCAGAAGAGCAAGGCGGCCTCGGCGTGGTTGGGTGGGGCGTCCGCGGGGCAGGAGGCCCTGCGGCAGTCCACCGAGCTCGCCTTCGAGGACGTGATGCCCAAGGTCGCCACCCGCCTGCGCGAAATCTTCGCCAAGACGCAGGCCAAGGCGTCTCCGGGCGTGCTCTGACCCAAGTCTCCAGCGTCAACACACGTGAACACTCGAGGGCCCGGAACCAACCGTTCCGGGCCCTTTGTTTTTCCCAGACACGCTAACGCGCTGCGTATTGAGACCCCGGAATCCGGGGCCTACAAGGTTCCTTGTTGTCAAACTGCCAATAGGCGCGGAGGCCGTGTATGAGACTGCGATGGAGCCGTACGTGGGCGTGTCCGAGTTCGCTGGTCCTCTTCCTGGTCAGTGCCGCGGCTGCCGCGGCTCCCTTACCGCTGCTGGAGACCACGGCGGTGCGGTCGCCATTCGTGGCGGCCTGCAATGGGAAGCCGGACTCAACGCCGTTGCCGGTGGATCCGCGCACGCTGGTGGTGCCGGGCGTCAACAAGCCGGGGGCGGCGGTCCAGTTCAACGCGTACTGGGTGGATCTGCACAATCCCCCGGCGCCGTTCGTCTCCACGCTGCCGCCCAATCCCACGACGTGCGGTGAGTTCCGCGCGAGCGTGGCCCGGGGGCGCAACAACATTGAAACGCGCGCCTACTTCCAGCCGTTCACCACCTCGCTCGCCTACTACAACCTCTACCTGCTCTGGGGCTTCCTCATCCGCCCTTCGGACTTCGACGAGCAGGTCATCAAGCGTTACGGCATGGCGAAGGCGCCGTTCCGCAATCCCTATCCGCTGCCGTGGGAGAACCCCAACCTCACCAACGGCGGCAGCGGCCAGCTCCCCCTGGGGCTCGTGCAGGAGAAGGACTCGAACGGGCGCTATACGGGCGCCATCAGCTCCAGCTGCTCGGGGTGCCACGACTCGCGGTTGGGGACCGAACAGGAGGCCGGCTTCGTGTGGGGGCGCACGAACGACGCGCTGGACGCGGGGTTGATCCAATCCGACTTCTTCCGCTCGACGGGCGTGGGCACCGTGCTGCAACTGGCGCCCGTGCCCTGGAGCGTGGGCCGCGGCACCAGTGACGCCATCGGAATCGTGGACCTGCTGCCCGCGCTCTTCGACATGGACTCGCTCGCGCTGGCGCCCAGCCTGCTCGAATACTTCCCCTCCCACGCGGGCGGCCAGTCGCGCGCGCCCAGCTGGTGGCACCGCGCCTTCAAGACGCGGCAGTTCTGGGATGGCGCCCTCACGTCCGACAACGTCCGCTCGGAGATGGCCTTCAGCATCGCGAACCTGGGGCGCACGCCCGCGCAGCGCCGGGCGATGACCGTCGAGTTCGAGGACAACGACAACTTCTTCATCTCGATGTCACCCCCCACGTACCCGAAGACGGTCAACACCGCGCTCGCCGAGCAGGGCGCGGTGCTCTTCCACGAGCGGGACCTGTGGGCCAACGGCGCCAACGCCAACATCCCCAAGGCGCCGGGCAACGGCTCCTGCGCGTCCTGCCACGGCGTCTATTCGCCGCGCCATGCCGCGGACCCTGCGTACCTGCCCGACCCGCGCCTCAAGGGCGTGGCGGGCGTGATTACGCCCATTGAGACCATCCGCACGGACCCCGCGCGCAAGGACCTGATGGCGGACATCCGCAAGCGCAAGGCCTGGAACTCGTCCTTCCTGGCCTACAACGACGAGGCCCCCAACCACGGCCCCTTCTACGACGACATCATCACCAGCGCCCTGCGGCGCGTGCCGCGCAGCGCGTATGACAACGGTCTGGGCCCCGTCTATTCACCCCTGGGGCCCAACGAGTGGATCAGCCCGTTTGGCTACATCGCGCCGCCGCTCTATGGCGCGTGGGCCTCCGCGCCGTTCTTCCACAACGGCAGCGTGCCCACCCTCTGGGACGTGCTGAAGCCGGCGGACCGGCCGTCGGTGTGGAAGCGCCTGCAGACCTCCGCCAACATCCTGGGGACCAACGCGGGCTACGACGCGAGCTACGCGTCCTATGACTTCGGGAAGCTGGGGTGGAAGGTGTCGTCGCTGCCCTGCGCCAACTCCCCGTCCAACGACCCGTTCATCCCGTGCAGCGAGGAGATGGCGACGGCTGACGTGCTCTTCGCGAACATCGCGAACCTGGTCGCCAACTACAACTCGCTCGCCTACCAGTCGCCGCCGCCCATCACCCAGAAGCAGATCCGCTCCCGGATGATCTTCAACACCCACTTCTACGGCATGGGCAACGAGGGGCATGACTTCACCCAGTCGCTCACCGACCCGGAGCGCTGGGCCCTCATCGAATACATGAAGACGCTGTAATCAGAGGGGAGGGGGCGCGGAAAGGGTCCGCGCCCCCTGGCCCGTCACAGGAAGCGGCGGAAGAGGTCCAGCTTCCCCGTGTAGGGCGGGTAGCGCAGCTTCATGTCCAGGATGAACGGCCGCTTCACCACGCTCTTCTTGTGGCTGAAGGCGTCGAAGCTGGACTGGCCGTGGTAGCCGCCCAGGCCAGACTCGCCCACGCCGCCGAAGGGCATCCCCTCCGCGGCGAAGTGGACGCACACGTCGTTGGTGACGGCGCCACCGCTGGACGTCTCCGCGAGCACGCGCTCGTTCACCGCGGCATCCCGCGCGAAGGTGTAGAGCGCGAGAGGTTTCGGGCGGGCGCGCACGAAGCGGATGGCGTCGTCGACGTTCGCGCAGTCGACCAGCGGGAGCAGGGGGCCGAAGATCTCCTCCTGCATCAGCGGGCTTGTCAGCGGCGCGTCGGTGATGACGGTGGGGGCGAAGAAGCGGCTGGCTGCGTCGCGCTCTCCACCGAAGGCAATGTTCCCATGGGACGCGAGCGCGCTGACGCGCTCGAAGTGGCGGGCGTTGACGATGCGGCCGTAGTCGGCGCTCGTGCTCGCGTCGTCGCCGTAGAAGCTCCGCACGGCCTTCTGGACCAGCGCCGTGAAGCGCTCCTGGAGGTCGGAAGGGATGAGCACGTAGTCCGGCGCGATGCAGGTCTGCCCGGCGTTGACGTACTTGCCCCAGGCGATGCGGCGCGCGGTGACCTCCAGGTCCGCGCTCCGGTCGACGATGCAGGGGCTCTTGCCGCCCAATTCCAGGACGGTGGGCGTCAGGTGCCGGGCCGCCGCTTCAGCGACGGTCCGGCCCACCTGCGGGCCTCCGGTGAAGAAGATGAGGTCCCACCGCTCGTCGAGCAGCGCGCGGCTCTCCTCCACGCCGCCCTCCACGACGGAGACGACCTCGGGCGGGAACGCCTCGCCCAGCATCTTCGCGAGCACGCGCGAGGTCGCGGGCGCGTGCTCACCAGGCTTCAACACGGCGGTGCAGCCCGCGGCGAGCGCCCCGATGAGCGGCGCCAGCGACAGCTGATAGGGATAGTTCCAGGGCGCGATGATGAGCGTCACACCCAGGGGCTCCGCGTACTGCCAGGCCCGCGCCGGCTGGATGACGAGCGGCGCGGAGCCCTTGCGGGGCTCCATCCAGGCCTTCACGTGCTTGAGGGCCGTCTTCAGCTCCCCGTAGATGCTGCCCACCTCCGTCAGGTAGGCCTCCTCCGGGCTCTTCGAGAGGTCTGCCTTGAGGGCGGCCAGGATGGCCTCCTCATGCCTGCGGGCCGTCGCTTCGAGCGCCCGCAGCTGCTCCTGCCGCCATTTCAGCGGGAGCGTGACGCGGGTTTCGAAACAGGCGCGCTGCCTTGAAACGAGTGCCTTCACGTCATGCTCCCGCTGATTCCTCATGGGGCGACCTCTTGTGTGGGTAAGGGGTTACTCGAGCAGCTCTCCACGTTCAGCCTTGGCGACCAGGGACGCGGGCGGCAGGAAGTGCTTCCCGTAGCGCTCCGCCAGCTGGCGCGCGCGGACGACGAAGCCGCGAGGCCCCGTGCCGGAGGGGCCTTCGTAGCCGTTGATGTACTGCACCACGCCGCCCGTCCACGGCGGGAAGCCGATGCCCAGGATGGAGCCCACGTTCGCGTCCGCGGCCGAGCGCAGCACGCCCTCGTCGAAGCAGCGCACCGTGTCGATGGCCTCCGCGAAGAGCATCCGCTCCTTCATGTCCTCGAAGGGGATGGTGTGCCCGGGCTTCGTGTAGTGCTGCGCCAGCCCCGGCCAGAGGTTCGTCCGCTTGCCGTCCGCGTAGTCGTAGAACCCGCCGCCCGTGGAGCGGCCCTTGCGCCCGTGTTGATCGATGAGCGCGTCCATCACCGCGTAGCTGCCGTGGTCCACCCACGGCTGGCCCGCGGCCACCACGGCCGCCTTCGTCTCCTGGCGGATCTTCCGGGGCAGCGTCAGCGTCAATTCGTCCACCAGCTGGAGCGGGGCGGCGGGGTAGCCCGCCTGGAGTCCCGCCTGCTCGATGGACGCGGGCGCGATGCCCTCGCCCACCATGGCGATGGCCTCGTTGAGGAACGTGCCGATGACGCGGCTGGTGAAGAAGCCCCGGCTGTCATTGACGACGATGGGCGTCTTGCCAATCTGCACCGCGATGTCGATGGCCTTCGCCAGCGTCGCGTCACTCGTCTGCTTGCCGGCGATGAGCTCCAGCAGCGGCATCTTGTCCACGGGGGAGAAGAAGTGCATGCCGACGAAGTCCGGCGGCCGCGTCACGCCCTCCGCGAGCAGGCTGATGGGCAGGGTGGAGGTGTTGGACCCCAGCACCGCGTCCGGCGCAACCACGCCTTGAATCTCCTGGAAGACCTTGTGCTTGAGCTTCACGTCCTCGAACACCGCTTCGATGACCAGGTCGCAGCCCGCGAGCGCGGCCGGGTCCTCTGCGGGGGTGATGCGCGCCAGCAGCGCGTCGCCCTTCTCCTTCGTGACGGAGCCCTTGGAGACGGCCTTCTCCACCAGCTTGACGGAGTAGCCCTTGCCCTTCTCCGCGGCGGCCAGGGTCACGTCCTTGAGCACCACGTCGATGCCGGCCTTGGCGCACACGTAGGCGATGCCCGCGCCCATCATGCCCGCGCCCAGCACGCCCACCTTCTTCGCGGTGTGCTGCGGGAAGCCCTTGGGACGGCCGCCGCCGGAGTTGATGTGCTGCATGTCGAAGAAGAACGCCTGCATCATGTTCTTCGCGACCTGACCGACGACGAGCTCCGTGAAGTAGCGCGACTCGATGGTGAACGCGGTGTCCACGTCCACCTGCGTGCTCTCCACCGCCACCGCCATGATGGCGCGCGGCGCGGGCATGTTCGTGCCCTTGAGCTGCTTGCGCAGGTTGGCGGGGAAGGCGGGCAGGTTCGCCGCGAACGCTGGGTGTGAAGGCGTGCCGCCGGGAATCTTGTAGCCCTTCTGGTCCCACGGCTGCTGCGCCTTCGGGTTCGCCTTCACCCACGCCTTCGCCGCGGGCAGGAGCGCGTCCACGGACGGCACCACCTCATGCACCAGCCCCAGCTCCTTCGCCTCCTGCGGGCGGTAGCGCTGGCCCTGGAGCAGCACCTTCATCAGCGCGTCCGTGATGCCCAGCATGCGCACCGTGCGCACCACGCCGCCGCCGCCGGGCAGCAGGCCCAGCGTCACCTCCGGCAGGCCCACCACCGCGCCCTTCACGTCCGCGAGGATGCGGTGGTGACACGCGAGGGCGATCTCCAGCCCGCCGCCCAGCGCCGCGCCGTTGATGGCCGCGACCACGGGCTTGCCCAGGGTTTCCAGCGCGCGCAGCTGCGCCTTGATCTCCTGGCCCAGGTCGAAGACCTGCTTCGCTTCGCTCTTCTTGACGTTGCGCAGGTCGTTGAGGTCGCCGCCCGCGAAGAAGGTCTTCTTCGCGGAGGTGATGACGACGCCGGTGATGCTGTCCTTCTCCTTCACCAGCCGGTCCACCGCCGCGCGCATGGACTTCACGTAGGCGGCGTTCATGGTGTTGGCGGACTGGGAGGGGTCGTCCATCGTCAAGACGACGATGCCGTCCGCGTCCTGTTCCCAGCGCAGGGTGTTCTGTTCGCTCATGGTGTTCGCTCGAAAGTCTTTGAAAGGGGAGGGAAGGGTCAGACGCGCTCGACGAGGGTGGCCACACCCATGCCGCCGCCGACGCACAGGGTGACGACCGCGCGACGCGCATTGCGCCGCTCCAGTTCATCCACCACGGTTCCAAGAATCATGGCGCCGGTGGCACCCAGCGGGTGACCCATGGCGATGGCGCCGCCGTTGACGTTGAGCTTCTCGTCCGGGATGTCCAGGTCCTTCTGGTACTTGAGGACCACGGAGGCGAAGGCCTCGTTGAGCTCGAAGAGGTCGATGTCCTTCACCGACAGGCCGGCGATGTCCAGCAGCTTGCGGGTGGCCGGCAGCGGGCCGGTGAGCATGATGGTGGGCTCCGCGCCGGACGTGGCCACGGCGGCGATGCGCGCGCGAGGCTTGAGGCCCAGCGTCTTGCCCACCTTCTCCGAGCCCACCAGCACCAGCGCCGCGCCGTCCACGATGCCGGAGGAGTTGCCCGGCGTGTGCACGTGATGGATGCGCTCCACCGCGTGGTACTTCTGGAGCGCCACCGCGTCGAAGCCGCCCATCTCACCCATGGTGGTGAAGGACGCGCTCAGCTGGCCCAGCGAGGCCACGGTGGAGTCCGGGCGCATGTGCTCATCGCGGTCCAGGATGATGAGCCCGTTCTGGTCCACCACGGGGACGACGGACTTCTGGAAGTAGCCGTTCTTCCACGCGTGGGCGGCGCGCTCCTGCGAGCGCACGGCGTAGCGGTCCACGTCCTCGCGGGTGAAGCCCTCCATGGTCGCGATGAGGTCCGCGGAGATGCCCTGCGGCACGAAGTAGGTGTCGTAGTTGGTGGCGGGGTCCATGGCCCACGCGCCGCCGTCGGAGCCCATGGCGACGCGGGACATGCTCTCCACGCCGCCAGCGATGACCAGGTGCTCCCAGCCGGAGCGCACCTGCTGCGCGGCCATGTTCACCGCTGTCAGGCCGGAGGCACAGAAGCGGTTGAGCTGAACGCCGCCGGTGGTGTCCGGCAGGCCCGCGACCAGCACCAGCGTGCGCGCGATGTCCGCGCCCTGGTCGCCCACGGGGGAGACGACGCCCAGCACCACGTCGTCGATGTGCTTCGGGTCCAGGTTCGGGTTGCGCTGCTTGAGCGCGTCCACCAGGCCGACGAGCAGCGACACTGGCTTGGTGCCATGCAGGGCGCCCTTCTTGCCCTTGCCGCGAGGGGTACGGACGGCGTCGAAGATGAATGCTTCCTGGCTCACGGGGAGCCTCCTTGTGAGAAGGGAGGGGCTACAGGGACCGGGCGACGAGCTCCTTCATGACCTCGTTCGCGCCGGCGAAGATTCGCAGGACGCGGGTGTCCGCGAACAGATGGGCGATGGGGTATTCCTTCATATACCCATACCCGCCGAACAGCTGGAGGCAGCGGTCCACTACCAGGCAGGCCTGGTCGGACACCCAGTACTTCGCCATGGCCGCCGTCGTCACATCGAGTCGGCCTTCCAGGTGGGACGCCACGCAGTCATCCACGAAGGTGCGGCAGACCCGCTGGAGCGTGGCGCACTCCGCCAGCTCGAAGCGCGTGTTCTGCAGGGCGAAGAGCGGCTTGCCGAAGACGTGGCGCTGCTTCGTGTACTCGACCGTGAGCTGGACCGCGCGCTCCAGGCTCGCCACCGCGATGATGGCCGTGGTCAGCCGCTCCTGGGGCAGTTGCTGCATGAGCTGGGCGAAGCCCCGGCCCTCTTCTCCTCCCAGCAGGTTGACGGCGGGGACGCGCAGGTCGTCGAAGAAGAACTCGGTGGTGTCCTGACCCTTGCCCCCCAGCTTGTCGAGGATGCGGCCCCGCTGGAAGCCGGGCGTCGTGTCGGAGACCTCCGCGCACAACAGGGAGATGCCCGCATGGCCCGGCTGACCCGTGCGCACGACGATGATGATGAAGTCGCAGACGTGGCCGTTGGAGATGAACGTCTTCGCGCCGCTCACCCGGTAGAAGTCGCCTTCACGCACCGCGCGGGTGGAGATGGCCTGGAGGTCGGAGCCCGTCCCCGGCTCGGTCATGGCGATGGCGCCCACCCACTCGCCGCTGGCCAGACGGGGCAGCCACTTCTGTTTCTGGGCCTCCGATGCGTAGGCGAGCAGGTAGTGCGCGACGATGGCGCAGTGGACGGGGAAGCCCATGGACGGGTCCCCGGCGCGGATCTGCTCCTCGATGAGGACCGCCTCGTGCGCGAACGTGCCGCCCACGCCGCCGTAGGCCTCCGGGATGGACATGCACAAGAGGCCCAGCTCTCCGGCGCGGCGGTAGAGCGCCTTGTCCGGGTAGCCCTGCTCCACGTGCTTGGGCAGGTTGGGGAGGACCTCCTTCGTGAAGTAGGTGGCCGCGAGCGTGCGCACCTGCTCGACGTCATCCGAGCTCCACCGGGGACGTGCCGTCGTCATGATGTCTGTCTCCTAGAGTCCGAAGGTCTTGCCGATGATGTCGCGCTGGATTTCGCTGGTGCCGCCGTAGACGGTGGAGATGACCGTGGCGCGCAGGTGCGACTCCATGTCGTATTCGGTGGCGTAGCCGTAGCCGCCCATCATCTGCATGCCCTCCAGCGCCACGCGCTTGGCGGTCTCCGTCGTCTTGAGCTTCGCCATGGAGGCCTCGCGGGGGAGCATCCGGTCCGGGTGCTCGTCGGCCATGGCCGCCACGCGGTAGACGAGCAGCTCGCAGCAATCCAGCTCCGTGGCCAGGTCCGCGATGCGGTGCTTGAGCGCTTGGAATGAGCCGACGGCGCGGCCGAACTGCTTGCGCTCCTTCACGTAGGCGACGGCGTCGTCGAACGCGCGCCGGCCCCGGCCCAGCATGGACGCGGCGAGCAGGAGCCGCTCGCTGTTGAGCCCCGCCATCAGCTGGGGCCACGCCTGGTCCACGAGGCCGACCACGGAGGACTCCGGCAGGAAGCAGTCCGTGAAGAAGACGTCGTTGACCTCCTTGCCGCCCATCGTGGGGATGCCGCGGATCTCCATGCCGGGCGTGCCCGCGGAGACGCAGAACATGGTGAGGCCTTCATGCCGCGAACCCACGGAGTTCGTGCGCGCCACGAGCAACACGTGGTCCGCGAAGTGCGCGTTGGAGCACCAGGTCTTCTGTCCGTTGACCACGAAGCCCCCGTGCGTCCGGACCGCGCGGCAGGTGATGGCGGCGGCGTCGGAGCCGGCCCCGGGTTCGGAGATGGAGATGGCCTCCACCCGGCCGCGTGCGATGCCTCCGAGGATTGTCTCCTTCTGCACCGGGGTCCCGAACTTCGCGTAGGGGCCTGCCGCCACCGCGGTGGTGATGTAGCCGCCTACCGGCGCGAGCCCGTACGCGGTCCGCTCCGCGAAGAGGCACATGTCGGACATGCCTCCGCCGGAGCCGCCGTACTCCGTGGGGATGCCCACGCCCAGCCAGCCCAACTCGGCCATTTGGGCGTAGAGGCCGGGGGCGTGGGCCTCCGTGCCGTTATGGGTCAGCGCGTCCCGCTGCGCGCGCGTGCCCGTCCTGGCGCGGCAGAACGCGTCGATGGCATCCGCGAACGAGGCTTGCTCCGGGGTTCTCACATGCATGGCGGTTCTCCGAAGGGGCGTCAGGCGTTCGCGTAGAGCGCGGCGATGCGTTCGGCGTACTGCGCGAGCAGCACGCGGCGCTTGAGCTTGAGGGTGACCGTCAGCTCTCCCGTCACCGGGGACCACGCTTCCGGGACGACGTGGAAGCGTTTGATCTGCTCGGAACGGGAGAGGCGGACGTTGGCCGCGGCGACGAGGGATTCCAGCTCGGCCTGGACGGTGGGGTCTCGCGCGAGCTCCTCCAGCGACACCGAGGACAGGCCCCGGGCCTTGGCCCAGAGCGGCGCGGCCTCCGGATCCAGGGAGACGAGCGCCGTCACGTAGGGGTGCCCGTCGCCAATCGCGATGGCCTGGGCCACCAGCGGGTGGGCGCGCAGCATGCCTTCGAGCTTGGAGGGGGCGATGTTCTTCCCGCTCGACGTGATGATCAGCTCCTTCTTGCGGTCGGTGATGCTGAGGAATCCATCCGCGTCGAGCGTGCCGATGTCGCCAGTGGCGAGCCAGCCGTCCGCGTCCGTCGCGCGGGCAATCTGGCCGTCCGCCGCGAGGTAGCCCATGAACACCACCGGACCGCGCACGAAGATTTCCCCGTCCAACGCCAGCTTGAGTTGGAGCCCGGGGATGGGCCGCCCCACGGAGCCGACTCGGAAGTCGGTGGGGGTGTTGATGGTGGCGCAGCCGGTGGTCTCGCTCATGCCCCAGACCTCCAGCACCTGGATGCCGAAGCCGCCCAGGTATTCGAGGATGTCCACGGGGATGGGCGCGGAGCCGCTGCTCGTCCAATGCAACGCATCCAGGCCCATGGACTTGCGCAGCGGTTCGAGCACGCGCGCTTCGGCGTCCGCGGCCTTCTGCTGGACCTCCGGCGGCACGGCCCTGCCAGCGCCGCGCAGCCGGAAGGACTCCATCGCGGCGGCGTGGGCTGCGAGCAGGGGCTCACGCTGGGCGGAGGGGAGCGCGTCCACCTTCAAGCGCAGGCTCGACGCGAGCTTCTCCCAGAGGCGCGGCACGCCGAAGAACGCGGGCGCTCGCGAGCGGGCCAACAGCGGCACCACGCCCGTGGGGTCCGTGCACAGGTGCATGTGCAGTGCTTTGTAGAGCGCTCGGTACAGCCCCAGTTCGCGCTCCGCCACATGCGCCAGCGGGAGATAGGCGATGGAGGGGACGCGCATCGGCACGGGGACGCACTGGTCCACCGCGACGGCTTCATAGAAGGCGTTGAGGTGGCTCAGCACCACGCCCTTGGGGTCGCCGGTGGTGCCGGAGGTGTACATCATCGCCAGCGGATCCTCCGGGCGGATGTCCTTCCAGGCGTCCTCGAAGGACTGGGGGTTGGCCTCGTGGAGGGCGCGGCCTTCGGCTTCGAGCTCCGCGAAGGAGATGAACCGCGAGTCCCCGCGTGGAAGGGCGGAGGCGTCCACGACGACGATGCGCTGGAGGGCGGGGAGCGATTCGAGCACCGGCCACCACCGGGCCAGCTCGTCCGCGCCCTCCAGCACCACCACCGTGGCCGCGCTGTGCCGGGCGACGTAGCCCACCTGTTCGGTGCTCAGGGTCTGGTACGCGGTACAGGAGATGGCGCCCAGGTGGGCCGCCGCATAGTCGATGATCCAATGCTCCGGCCGGCCGGACATCATGATCATCATCCGCTCGCCCCGCTTCAGCCCCAGCACGCAGAGCCCGCGGGTCATCGCGGCGGTGCGCTGACGCAGCTGGCTCCAGGTGAGGGTGCTGTTCCCGGAGGTGAGGGCGGGCGCGTCCGCGTATTCCGTGGCGTTGCGCTGAAGGAGGCGCGGCAGCGTGAGCTGGGCCGCGAGGGACAGGCACTGCGCTTCCAGGTTCGCGTCAAACGCACCCATGGACACACCTCCGCCAGGTCAAAGGACAATCAGGTTGTCTGTCGTGCTTCCTCTTCAGGGATCGACGTACAGGTCGAGCACCACATCCGGGCCGCCGCCGTAGCGGCTGAAATCAGTGACTCCACCCGCGCGCAGGACGTCCTCGTCGATGAAGGTCTGTCCGGTGCACTCGCGCGGCGGGCGCTGGAGGATGGCCACGGCCGCGTCCGCCATGATTTCCGGCGCGCGGGCCCGCTCCATTGACGCGTCCCCGCCGAGCAGGTTCTTCACGGCGGCGGTGGCGATGAGCGTGCGAGGCCAGAGCGCGTTCGCGCCAATGCCGGCGTCCGCCAGCTCCGCCGCCCAGCCGAGCGTGAGCAGCGTCATGCCGTACTTGGCCATCGTGTACGCCGGGTGCAGGCCCATCCAGTGGGGCGCCAGGTTCACAGGTGGGGACAACGAAAGGATGTGAGCGTGGGACGAGCGCCGCAGGTGCGGCAGCGCCGTGCGCGTGAGCAGGAACGTCCCGCGCAGTTGAATTTGCTGCATCAGGTCGAAGCGCTTGAGCGGGAGCTCTTCGGTCTTGAGCGGGGCCAGGGCGCTCGCGTTGTTGAGGCAGAAGTCGATGCCGCCGAAGCGGGCCACCGTTTCGTCCACGGCGCGCTGCACGTCCGCTTCGTCCCGCACGTCGCCCACCACCGCGAGCGCCTTGCCGCCCGCGGCTTCAATCTCCGCGGCGGCCGTGTGGACCGTGCCCGGCAGACGCGGGTCCGGCGTGCCCGTCTTCGCCAGGAGCGCGACGTTGGCGCCCAGCCGTCCGGCCGCGACACCGATGGCCAGCCCGATGCCACGGCTTCCGCCGGACATGAGCAGCGTGCGTCCGGTGAGCGGGCCCGGACCGGCCATCGGCCGCGTCACTTCTGGGCCTTCGGCTTCGCCGGGGTGGCACGTCCGGGCGTGGCCGTCTGGACGAGCTGGGGGAGCAGGTCGCGCACGATGAGCAGGAGTGATTCGCTCAGGAGCAGGTGCGTCTCCTCGCGGGTGAGCGTTCCGTCGCGGAGCCACTCGCGGATGGAGGCCTTCACCAGCCCGCTGTAGGAGCGGATCATCGCCCGCTGCCGCGAATCGTTGCCGACCTCGGCCTTGAGCCCCAGGAACTCGAGCGTTCGCGACGCGGCCACGTCGTCCGCCTCGGCGATGATGCGGTCCACGTCCGGATCCGCGCCGATGCTGCCGCTCCCGATGACGGCCAGGTACGTCTTGCCGTGGGTCGCCACGGTGTCCAGGTACCACTCGACGCTGCGCTCCACGCGCTCTCGCAGGGTTCCGGTCATGGGGACGCTCTTTTCGATGCCGGGCATGAGCAGCATTCGCTTCACGACCTTCAGGTAGAGGTCCCGCTTCTGCCCGAAGTAGTGATTGAGGAGCCCCCGCGCGACGCCCGCCTCCTTGGCGATGTCAGTGGTGGAGACATCCGCGTAGGGGCGCTCGCCGAACAGGCGCATGGCGCACTCGAGGATCTGCTTCCGGCGCTCGTCCGGTTCCAGCCGCTTCCAGCGGGGGGCCAGGGCGCTCATCGCCGGGTCTCCTGCCAGGGGAGGAACACAGGCAGGTCTTGGGTCACCGTCCGGGAGAATCGCGCGGGTCGCTTCTGCATGAAGGCCATGACACCTTCTAGCGCGTCCGGGCTCTCTCCGAGGCTCGCGATGAGCTGACTGTCCAGGGCGAACGCGGGCTCCGGCGAGGGGAGGGCGCTCATCCGGTAGAGCGCCTGACGGATGACGGCCACGGACACCGGCGCGGTTGATTCCACCAGCTCCCGAGCGAGCGTCTGCGCCGCGGTGGCCAGGGCATCGGGTTCATGGAGGGATTGGACGAGCCCCGCGTTGAGTGCCTCCTCCGCCGGCACGAGCCGCCCGCTCACCATCCAATCCATGGCGCGGCCCAGGCCCACCAGCCGGGGCAGGAACCAGCAGGAGCCCGCTTCCGGGTAGATGCCTCGCCGGCTGAAGACAAACCCGAAGCGGCTGTTCCTGGCCGCGAGCCGGAAGTCCGCGGGGAGGATCATCGTGGAGCCCACGCCCACCGCCGCGCCCTGGATGGCGGCGATGACTGGCTTTCTCAACATGAACAGCTGGCGGGCCACGCGCGTCGCGGGTTCGACCCAGGCACCGCCGGGGATGTCTGTGTTCGTGACCTCCAGGGACTGGCCGCTGAGGTCCGCTCCCACGCAGAAGTCCTTGCCGGCGCCAGAGAGGATGACCACCCGCACCGCTTCATCCGCGTCCGCCGCGGCGAGCGCGGAGGCCAGTTCATCCGCCATGAGCACGGTGAAGCCATTGCGCGCTTCGGGCCGGTGCAGTTCCACATTGGCGACCCGGTCCGCGTAGGAAACGCGGATGTGTTGGTAGCTCATGGTTGGAAATCCTGGCTCATGTGCTGGGTATAGTGGAGACTTGTTGGCGCTGCGTCAACAACAAGAGTCATTGCCATCGCCCCGGAGTCTTCGACGTTTCGCGTCATCGATTGCCTGCCCTGGAGCCCGTTCATGAGTGTGGATGCGTTTGGTCTGGAGGGCCGCCGTGCGCTGGTGACGGGCGCCTCCGGAGGGTTGGGTTTGCACTTCGCGGAGGTGCTGGCCCGGGCGGGCGCGGAGGTGGTGTTGGCGGCGCGGCGCTCGGACCGGCTGACCGCGGAGGTGGAGCGGCTGCGGGAGCTGGGGCTGCGTGCCCATGCGGTGTCCATGGACGTGACGCTCGCGGCGTCCGTGCAGGAGGCCGTGGCCGAGGCGGAGGCGCTGGCGGGTGGGGTGCTGGACGTGCTGGTGAACAACGCGGGCGTGTCCGGCGACGGCTTCTTCCTCCAGGTGGAGGAGGCGCAGTGGGACGCCGTCATCGACACCAACCTCAAGGGTTCGTATCTCGTGTCGAAGGCCGTGGCGCGCCGTCTGGTGGAGCGCGAGGCGCCGGGCAGCATCATCCACATCGCGTCCATCCTGGGCCTGCGGGTGGGCGGCGGGGTGGCGCCCTACTGTGCCTCCAAGGCCGGGGTGATCCACCTCACCAAGGCGATGGCGTTCGAACTGGCGCGGCATCGGATCCGCGTGAACGCGCTGGCCCCCGGATACATCGAGACGGACTTCAACCGGACCTTCTTCGGGAAGGACGCGGGACAGAAGCTGCTTGCTCGCATTCCCTTCCGGCGGCTGGGGCACATGCGGGAGCTGGATGGGCCGCTGCTGCTGCTGGCGTCGGAGGCCGGCAGCTACATGAGTGGTTCTGTCATTGAGGTGGATGGTGGCCACCTCTGCTCCACCCTGTAGTCCTCCCTTCGGCCCGGTGACCCAATGGACTTCTCGCTGTCCCCTGAAATCGAAGCGTACCGGCTGCGTGTGCGTGAGTTCGTGGCCACGCACGTGTTGCCGCTGGAGAAGCAGCCGGATGCGTTCGACGCGCACGAGAACCTCCGCGAGGAGGTGGTGGCTCGGGTGCGGGAGCTGGCCCGCGCGCAGGGGCTCTGGGCCTTCCAGATGCCCAAGGCTCGCGGAGGGCAGGGGCTGGGCGTGGTGGGCATGGCGGCCTGTTACGAGGAGGCGGCGCGTTCGCCCTTCGGGCCCGTGATGTTCAACGCCGCGCCTCCGGATGACGGCAACATGATCGTCCTGGAGAAGGTGCTCGCGACGGAGGCGCTGAAGCAGCGCTGGTTGCAGCCCCTCGTCGACGGACGGGTGCGCTCCGCCTTCGCGATGACGGAGCCCGACGGCTGCGGCTCCGACCCGTCACTCACCTATACGCGGGCGGAGAAGCAGGGCGACGAATGGGTGCTCACGGGCCGCAAGTGGTTCATCACCGGTGCCCAGGGCGCGCAGCACTTCATCGTCGTGGCGCGCACCTCCGACGTCGAGCGCAAGGGACTCACTGCGTTCCTCTTCGATGCCAGCCAACCTGGATGGCGCATTGAGCGACGCATTCCCATCATGGGTCCCGAGGAGCACGGTGGTCATTGCGAGCTCGTCTTCGAGGGGCTGCGCATCCCGGACGAGCAGCGCCTGCTGGGCGTGGGTGATGGCCTCAAGGTGACGCAGATCCGTCTGGGCACGGCGCGCCTCACGCACTGCATGCGCTGGCTGGGATTGGCGAAGCGGTGCCTGGAGGAGGCGGGCGGTTACGTCTCGCGGCGGATGAGCTTCGGGGAGACCCTGGCTCAGCATGAGGGCGTGCAGTGGATGTTGGGCGACGCGGCCAAGGACATCCACATCGGGCGGCTGCTCACCATGAGCGCCGCCTGGAAGCTGGACCAGGGGGACTTCGCGCGCACGGACATCTCCATCGCGAAGATCCACGTGGCGGATGCGCTGCACAAGGCCGCGGATACGGCCATCCAGTTGATGGGCGCGCGCGGCTACTCCAAGGACACGCTCGTTGAATGGATCTACCGGTACGCGCGTCAGGCGCGGTTGGTGGATGGGGCCAGTGAAATCCACAAGATGGTGCTGTCGCGTGCCTATCTGTCGGAGGGCGCGGACTTCTTCCGGTGGGGCGTGGGATGACGATGCGCGAGGAACACAGGCACGCGCTGGAGTCCTTCCTGGCCACGAAGGCGGAGGCCCGCGAGGTGCGGCTCGTCGATGCGCGCCTGCTCTCCGGGGGCGCCATCCAGGAGAACTGGCTGCTGACGGCTGTGGTGAGCGGAGGGCCGCATGAAGGCGTGCTGGAGTGCGTGCTGCGCTCCGATGCGGCCTCGGGCGTCTCCGTGTCGCACGACCGTGCCCAGGAGTTCGCCCTGCTGCGAGAGGCCTTTCGCGCGGGCGTGACGGTGCCGGAGCCGCTGTGGCTGGGAGATGGCTCCGTGCTTGGGCGCGCTTTCTTCGTGATGCGCAAGGCCCGGGGGACCGCCGCCGGGCATCGCATCGTGAAGGACCTGGGGCTGGGCGGAGACCGCGAAGCGCTGACCGAACGGCTGGGAGCGGAGCTGGCGCGGCTGCATGCCATCCGTCCTCCCGTGGAAGCCCTGTCCTTCCTCCCGGTGCCGGCGTTGTCGCCCGCGCTGCGGGGCGTGAAGGAGTTCCAATCCTTCCTGGACGGCCACCACGCGGCGTTCCCCGCGCTGGAGTGGGGGATCCGCTGGCTGGAGCGGCATGCGCCAAAGACTCCGGAGCTGGTGCTGACGCATCGCGATTTCCGCACCGGCAATTACATGCTGGACGAAGCCGGCCTCACGGCCGTGCTGGATTGGGAGTTCGCGGCGTGGTCGGACCCACTGGAGGACCTCGGGTGGTTCTGCGCGCGGTGCTGGCGCTTCGGCCAGTTCGACCAGGAGGCGGGAGGCATTGGCTCCCGTGAGGCGCTGGCGCGCGGCTATGCGCGCGTGAGCGGCCGCACGCTGGATTGGGAGGCGGTGCGCTACTGGGAGGTCTTCGCCCATGCGCGGTGGGCGGTGATTGCCCTGCAGCAGGGCGAGCGTCACGTCTCCGGCCGCGAGCCCTCGCTGGAGCTGGCGCTGACGGCGCATGTCGTGCCGGAGCTGGAGCTGGAACTTCTTTCGATGACGGGAGGACGGAATGCGTGAACAGCCGGACGGGGCCGCGCTGCTGGCGATTGCTCGCGAGGTGCTGCTGCGGGAGCTGCTGCCCGGGCTGCCGGAGGACAAGGTCTACGCGGCGCGGATGATCGCCAACGCGATGGGCATCGCCGAGCGGCAACTCCGCGCGGGTGACGAGCCCCAGCAGCAAGAACGCGGGGCGCTGTCGGTCCTGCTCCAGCGCGAAGGGGGGCTCGCGGAGCTGAACCACGAGCTGGCGGCGCGGATCCGCCAGGGCGGGTTTGATGGAAACCGCGAGGCCTGGTCGCTGCTCTGGGACTCCACCCTTCAGCGCGTCCGCGAGAGCGCACCGAAGGCCCTGCCTGCCTCCGACCGGATGGGGTAGAGGTCGGGGCATGAAGAAGAAGGCCTCCAAGTCTCCCGCCCGCGACCTGCCGTTCGAAATCTTCACCTGGTCGCAGGTTCGCGACGAGGTGAAGGCCCCTGGCAATCGCGAGGATGACTCGGACCGCGTGCTCGTCCTCACCGGGAATGTCGTCATGCCCCACGACCTGGGGCTGGACTTCCACCAGGGAATCTTCGCGCTGGATGACGAGGACGAGCCTCCGTTCACCGGCCTCATCGTGCGAGGCGACCTCACCGTCGAAGGCTGCGTGCTCAACTGGGAGAACGACTTCGGCCCGTTCCTCCAGGTGCACGGCAACCTCGTCGCGAAGCGCATCGCCATTGGCGGTGCCCGGATCCATGTCACCGGCGACTTGACGACCGAAGACCTGGTGGCGGTCTACAACCACGGCAGCATCTCCGTGGGCGGCAACCTCAAGGCCCGCACGCTTGCCTCGCATTACTCCTTCAAGGTGGCGGGCGCTGTCGACGCGCATCGCTACCTGGGCCAGGACTCGAAGGTGTTCGCGGTGGCCGGCGGGGTGGAGGACGTGAAGGACCCCTACGAAGGGAAGGGTGTCTTCGTCCCGTCGGTGGTGAGGGACGGCCGCGTCGATCTGGAGAAGGTGCGGGAACGGCTGGCGGACGGCAAGCCCGTTGCCCGCGACGCGTTCACCAGCATCCGGGAGGCGTTCCGTCAGCTCGTCGCGAAGAAGCTCGCGGATCCCGACAAGGTCAAGAGCCTGACGCTGGAGGACAAGGCGCTCACGTCCCTTCCGGAGGAGCTCTTCCTGTTCCGCAAGCTGGAGAAGCTCAACCTCCGCCGCAACAACCTCCGCGCGCTCCCGGAAGAACTGGGGCAGCTCACGGAGCTGCGCGAGCTGGACCTGCACGGCAATCGCCTGCTGGAACTGCCGGAGTCCATCGGCGAGCTCAAGAAGCTGCGGTCCCTGGACCTGTCGTACAACTGCCTCTGGCGGCTGCCGGAGTCACTGGCCGGATGCGTCGAGCTGCGGCGGGTGAACCTGATCAACAACCCCCATGCCTACGTCCGGCTGGCCTTCGGGAGCTGGCGGAAGGTCCAGCTCATGTTCGACTTCCCGGAGGTCCTCACGCGGCTGCCGAAGCTGGAGGTTCTCACCTTCGAAGGAACGCCGCTGCGCACGCTGCCGACGCGGCGCTTCGACAGCACGACCTTGAGCAAGGCCACGGTGCTCTGGTCGCTGGTGACGCACATGGATCCGGAGCTGCACGACCAGCTCCAGGTGGACGTGGAGCGCAGCCGGGAGAAGGCGGCGGCCCATATCGGCTACTGGTTCAAGCCGGAGAACGTGCGTCTGGAATCCTTCTACGACGCGAAGGCGGACCGCTACGACTTCGCGGAGGTCCTCGCGCTGCTGGCGCTGCTGCTGCGCATCAACATCCCCACGGCTGCGCCCTATGACGCGGCGCTGGAGAAGTTCCGGGTGCAGAGCCAGGAGATCGCCCGGCACCTGGACTGGGACGGCGACAAGCCCCGGCACGTCCACGCACTCTTCGGAGCGCTGCGCGACGCGCTGGGGACGCTGGGCGAGCCGTATCCCGGCGACGCGCTCATCGCGGGCCTGCGGGACGTCTTCGCGGCCCGCGCTGGCTGAAGCCCCCTGGTGACGCCAGACATCAGCTGGTGAATGGCGTCATCGCGACGGGCGGGGATCGCTCGGCCCAAGTGACTGATTTCACGGAGTCCAGGGGCTGGCATGCGTCCTGCTCTTGGGTCCCGGCATGTCCATCTCCTCCCTGAACCGCGCGTCCTCCTTCCAGCCTTCCTCGAGCATCTCCCAGCTCAAGCCGGCCGCCGCTCCGGCTCAGGGTGTGGTGGGGGCTTCGGTTCAGCAGCCCCGGAACGACCTGCGCCGGATGTTCATGGCCGACTCGTTCGAGCAGGGCCCGAGCAAGGTGGGCGGTGCCTCCGGGGACTTCCAGAAGCAGCTGTCGGAGGTCGTGGCCCAGCTCACGCAGCTGGTGAAGCTCCTCCAGACGCAGTCGCCCGCGGGCCTGGGCCAGGGCGCCGAGGGTGCGGCGTCCGCGGTGGGCGGCGTGGGCGGTGCGGCTCCGGCGCAGCAGGCGGCTCCCGCGTCTTCGGCCTCCACCTTCGAGGCTCCCGTGTCGGCGGCTCCCCCAGCTCCTTCGGCGGCGTCGCCTTCGGCGGCGGCTCCGGCGGCTCCCTCGGCCCAGAGCGCGGCTCCGGCCTCCAGCGCGGCGGCTCCGGCGCACCCCACGTACAACAGTGACGCGGGCCCTGGCTTCGGTCCTCCGTCCGCCGGCTCCACGGAGCCCGCGCCCGCGAACGCGCCGTGGCTCGCGAAGAACAACGTCGGGTCGCCGTACAACAGCAACATGCAGCTCATCGACGAGAGCCAGAAGGGCCAGTTCAAGTACACGAACACCTTCACCAACAAGACCCGCGAGCCGCAGACCATCACGCTCTGGAACAAGACGGGCGAGAACGGGAACCCGAACGACGGGCAGAACTTCGACAAGAGCACGCCCAAGACGTTCACGCTCCAGCCCGGCCAATCGCAGGTGGTGGCGTTCGATAGCAACACCAGCGTGGCGTGGGCCGCGTCGAAGGATGGCACGGCGAAGCCCGGCGCGAACTCCGGTCAGACCTGGGGCGAGGCCACGTTCGCGAACTCCGGCACGGGTTGGAGCGGCTTCGACACCAGCCAGATTGCCCCCGCGGGCCACAACGGCAAGATGTCCATCTCCAACGAGGCGACCGGCAAGACCGTGACGGAAGCCAACGCCTGGCAGACGGAGAAGGACGACCCCGCGCTCCACGACGTGGGCGTCCCCGCCGGTCCGCTGAACCTGCGCACGGAGATTGGCTGAAGCCTGGCCGGCCCGCGCTGACTAAAGGCCGAGCGCCGCCTTGCACGTCTTCACATACAGGTCCCGGAAGAGGTTGTCCGGGTCCGTGCGCTGCTTCACTGCCTGGTACGTCTCGCGGTTCCAGATGCTCCAGAAGGTCGCCTCGTCGTAGTAGTTGTACGAGATGAGCGTCTTGGTTCCGTTCACGCGCTGGAGCTCGTCCTCCAGCTCCTTGTAGACGTTGCGGCCCGGCGGTTGCGGCATGCCGTACACGGCCAGATCCAGGAACAGTGGGTCGTTCATTCCGGCCCACCACTGGGGTGTCAGCCATTCGTAGTCACGCGTCCGCCGGAAGGGCACGCACCAGACGGGGTAGTGGCGCATCTCGCGGTGGTACCAGTCCATGAAGTCCGCCGAGCGCGAGAAGGGGATGAACACGTCCACGATGACCGGCGGGTCCTTCTTCGGCAGCAGCTGGGTGAAGCGGTTGGCGGTCCTCAGCACGCTGTCGGAGTGGATGAACTTTCCGAACAGCGCCCTCGCGAGCAGGTTCTGCGGCCGGGCGTGCGTGACGCCCCGGTTGTAGCGGAAGAGGTAGTCATACGTCGTGAGGTAGTCCTCGCTCCGGCGCGGGATGGTCTCGCAGTACGCGGTGAGCCATTCGTAGCGGCTCACGTACGGCGCCCGGTCCACGAAGTGGCCCACGCACAGCACGTGCTTCGTGGGCGAGAAGATCTGCCCGTCCAGGTAGTCCGCGCCCGGCTCCTGGAAGTGGTGCCAGATGCCCTGCTGGAAGGACTCCAGCGTGGAGTGCGTCTCGTTCGTCACCCGCACGTAGGGCGCTGCTCGCGTGAGCTTGAAGCGCACCTTGGACAGGATGCCCAGCGTTCCGAACGAGCCGTGCATCATCTGGAAGAGGAGCGGCTCCTCCTTCGGCGAGCAGCGCAGCACGTCCCCCTTCGCGGTGATGACCTCGTACTCCAGGCACGTGTCGTGGAAGCCGCCCTGTCGGAAGGACATGGACTCGATGGAGCACCCCGCGATGGCGCCCCCGAGCGTGATGGTCTTGTGCTCGGGGACGATGAACGGGACGAGCCCGTGCGGCAGCGTCGCGCGCACCACCGCGTCGAAGGTGGCGGCGGGCTCGGCGGTGCAGGTCATCCCCACGGGGTCGATGTCGAGGATGGCGTCCAGGTCCCCCAGGTCCACCTTCTCGTCGCGACGCCGCGAGTCGAACCGCTTGGGCACGCTGTGGGGCGGGGACTTCTTCTTGAAGGACGCGGGCCCCGTTCCCTTTCGCTGCCGCAGCTGCCGGGCGATGGCCTCCACCTTCGCTTCGTGAAGCGACACCGTCCGGGGACCGCCTGACACCGACTCCGTGAGCATCCATTTCCTCCGTTGGCGGAAGGGTGGGGATGCCGCGGCGCGTGGTGAGCCCTTGCCTGTCGGAGCGGGGCCAACCCGGACGCCCGCCCACCGGCCGGGCGTCCGGGCGAATGATACTGCTCAGGTGGCTTCGAGCCGACGGCGCAGCTCCGTGGTGCTCACCTCTCCCGTGCCGTCCCGGTCCATCAGTGACTGGCCATCCGCGGAGTAGAGCGCCGGGCGCTGGTACAGCATGCGCAGGGCGTGCAGGTGCGGGTAGACGATGGAGGACTTGAGGCTCAGCTCCCGCAGGTGCTTGCGCAGGAGCGGGGCGTACCTGGGGCTCTGCGCCGGGAAGATGTGGTGCTCCTGGTGGTAGCTGAAGTTGAAGTGCATCCAGTTCATCAGCGGGTGGGTCTCCACGCTGGCGGTGTTCACGAAGGGGTTGTCCGCCTCCTCCGCCGCGGGCTGCATCCAGTGGTTGGTGGCGATGTAGATCATCAACGTGACGTTCCCGATGAGCAGCGGGAGCACCAGCGCGTAGAACGCCGCGCGGGGCCCCAGGACCCACCCGAGCGCCACCCAACCCACGGTGACGAGCACCGTGAGCACGCGCTCCCGGGCCCGGTGCAGGTGCACGTGCTGGAACGCGGGCAGCCGGCAGTGGTGCCAGAGGAAGGCCTGGCCCTGCGCGGTGAAGAAGACGCTGAAGCTGATGAAGCTCAGCCAGTGTCCGGACCCAGGGGACATGGCGTGGAACAGCTTCGCGAATCCCTGGGTGTGCCAGTCTGTCCTCCGCGGGAGGATGTCCGGATCCCTCACGAGGACGTTGGCGGCGCTGTGGTGAGCCTGCACGTGCCAGGCCCTCCAGTTGCCCGGTGTCACCAGGAAGGGCGCGAAGCCCACCCAGCCCAGCAGGCTCTCCCACTTGCGGCTGTGGAACACCGAGTGGTGCAGGGCTTCATGCGCGGCGAGCCCCACGGCGGTGACGAGCTGTCCCAGCGCGAATGCAATGAGCAGACACGCCCAGTGGGGCAGCGTCCAGGTGCCGAGCACCCAGATGAGCGCCGCCTCCACGGGCACCAGGCAGAGCGCGACGATGCCGCGCAGGGGTTGTCGTTCGAAGGCCTCCGGGGGCAGCACGCGGCGCAACTCCGAGCGGAGCCGTTTGGCGTCATCCGGGGGCAGGGGACTGGACGAAGAGAAGTCGTTCATGGCGGTTGCCTGAGCGGGAATGAGGTTCAAGCCATGGGGCGGGCGATGCCGCCTTCAATGAGCATCCGAAGTCGGCCGGCTTCGTCATGGGCCGCCACGGTGCCGCACTGGAGCAGGTCGCCCTCCACGCGAGGAGCGAGCGACTTCAGCGTGAGCCGGCGAGGAGCCCTGGCGTCGTGCGCGACCAGGTCCCGGTCGAACGTGGCCCGCTGGACGCCCACGGGAGCGAACACGTCATTCGACACGCCCTCTACGTGCATCGCGCTCAGGCGCAGGGCCGCGTCCAGCACGAGCGCCGGCACGCCGTGGCCCGCCTGCCGCGTGGACTCCGGAAGCCCGAGCCGTGCGAAGCGGGCGTCTTCCTCCAGGCGGATCTCCTCCAGGCAGTCGAACATCCTGCGCAGCTCGATGGGGGAGCCCGTGGCGCAGTGCGGGTCGTGCACGGCCATGCCCTGGCCCGAGGCGTGGGCGGCCTCCAGTCGGTGTGGGGACCGGGGCGGTTCCGCCGTCAGCGTGAACCGGGCCTCGGCGTAGACAAGGTCACGCTCCAGCACCACGCCGGAGGCATGGACGATGTCGCCCGTGAGTTTCACCTGCACGCTGTGCTGGCCCGGGGCATCGGTGAGTGGAGTGCACTCGGCGCGCAGGGCCTGCTTGCCTCCGGGCTTCACGCGGATGAAGCGGGAGAACCGCACGTCCTCGATGGTGACGGTGCGCAGCTCGGGGCGCGTGTCGTCCAGGGCCGCCTGGAACATCAGGTCCAGGGCCCAGGCGCCGGGCAGGGTGGGTGTGCCTCGGACGAGGTGGTCCTCCAGGCACGGGACGCTCGCCGCGTCGACCGTGAGGTCCCTTCGTGTGGGGCGCGGAGGTTCTGGGG
>NZ_RAWF01000112.1:0-30188 GCF_003612075.1 Corallococcus sp. CA041A | reverse complement strand
CCTCCATCCTCTGGTTCGACGCCCTGTCCCGGGAGGACGTGGCCCAGGCCGGAGGCAAGGGCGCCAACCTGGGAGAGCTGACCCGCGCCGGGCTGCCCGTGCCCCCGGGCTTCGTCATCACCGCCGCCGCCTTCCATCAGGCGATGGAGCCCGTGCGCGCCCGGTTGCGCGAACTGTGGAAGCGCGTGGATCCGGATGACCCGCGGTCGCTCGCCGAGCTCACGGAGTCCCTGCGCGGCCTCGTGCTCGAGGCCCCCCTGCCCGACTGGCTGGACACCTCCATCCTCGCCGCCTATCACCGGCTGCGGGAGTGCTCCGCGGTGGCGGTGCGCTCGTCCGCCACCGCGGAGGACACCGCCACCACCTCCTTCGCGGGCATGCACGAGTCGTTCACCAACGTGGCGGGCGATGACGCGCTCCTCGACCGCGTGCGTGCGTGCTGGGCGTCGGCCTTTGGCCCGCGCGTGGTGGCCTACCGCAAGGCGCAGGGGCTCACGGAGCTGCCGGAGATCGCCGTGGTGGTGCAGGCCATGGTGGACTCGACGCGCTCGGGCGTCATGTTCACCGTGGATCCCTCCACCGGAAACCGCGAGCACCTCGTCATCGAGGGGGCCTTCGGCCTGGGAGAGGTCGTCGTGGGTGGACAGGTGGAGCCCGACACCTCCGTCGTGGACCGCGAGGGGCCGCGCCTGCTGGAGACGCGCGTGGGCCTGAAGTCCTTCCAGCTCGTGCGCGACGGCGTGGGCCACGAGAAGCGCGAGGAGCTCCCTCCGGAGCGGGCCCACGCGCGGGTGCTCACGGACGTGGAGGTGCTGGAACTGGCGCGGCTGGGGCTGCGCGTGGAGCGGCACTACGGCGCGCCCCAGGACATCGAGTGGGCGGAGCAGGACGGCCGGTTCTATCTGGTCCAGTCGCGGCCGGTGACGACGGTGTCCGCCGCCGCGCCGGAGGCCCAGAAGGCTCCGGAGCCCGGCGCGTCCCCGGACCGGGCGCGGGTGAGCGGACTGGGCGCGTCTCCCGGCGTGGCCTCCGGCCGCGTGCGGGTGCTGCGTGACGCCCGGGAGGGCTCGAAGCTGGAGGCCGGTGAAATCCTCGTGGCGCCCATGACCTCTCCGGACTGGGTGCCCACGCTGCGGCGCGCGGCGGCGGTCGTCACCGACAGCGGCGGCATGACGTGCCACGCGGCCATCGTCAGCCGCGAGCTGCGCAAGCCCTGCGTGGTGGGCACGCGCAGCGCCACGAAGGTCCTGCGCGACGGGGAGGAGGTCACCGTGGATGGCGCCGCCGGCACCGTGCGCGAGGGCCGCGCCAGGGAAGCGCCCTCCGTGGCGGTGGTGGGGCCGCCCTCCCCCCATGCAGGGCCCCAGCCCCGGGAGGCCAGCGGGCCGGAGGCTCTGGGCACGCGGCTCTACGTGAACCTGGCCCTGCCGGGACAGGCCCAGGAGGCGGCGGCGCTCCCGGTGGACGGCGTGGGGCTGCTGAGGGCGGAGTTCATGCTCACCGAGGCCCTGGGCGGCGTGCACCCGCGCAAGCTCATCGCCCAGGGGAAGAGCCGCGAGTTCGCCGAGCGGATGTCCCAGGCGCTCTTGACCATCACCCGCGCCTTCCGGGGCCGCCCCGTGGTGTACCGGACCACGGACTTCCGCACGAACGAGTTCCGGGGGCTGGAGGGCGGCGGCGAGTTCGAGACCGTCGAAGCCAACCCGATGATCGGCTTCCGGGGCTGCTACCGCTACCTGCGCGAGCCCGAGGTGTTCCGGCTGGAGCTGGAGGTGCTCGCCCGCGTGCGGGAGGAGACGCCCAACCTGCACCTGATGATTCCCTTCGTGAGGACGCGGTGGGAGCTGGAGGCGTGCCTGGAGGCCGTGGAGAAGAGCCCGCTGGGACACCACCGCGGGCTGGAGCGCTGGGTGATGGCGGAGGTGCCCTCCGTCGTCTACCGCATCCCCGAGTACGCGCGGATGGGCATCACCGGCGTGTCCATCGGCTCCAATGACCTCACGCAGCTCATGCTGGGCGTGGATCGGGACTCGGAGCTGTGCGCGGAGCTCTTCGACGAAGAGGACGCGGCGGTGCTGGACGCCATCGTCCGCATCATCCGGGCCAGCCGCGAGGCGGGCATCACGTCGTCCCTGTGCGGCCAGGCCCCGTCGAACCGGCCCGCCTTCGCGGAGCACCTGGTCCGCGCGGGCATCACCTCCATCTCCGTGGACCCCGCGGCCGCCGGCGCGACCCGGGCGGTCGTGGCGGCGGCGGAGCGGCGGCTCCTGCTGGAGTCCGCCCTGCGCCGGTAGGCCGCGCTCAGGCGTACGTCCCGGCGTGCGCCGGGGCGCCTTCGGCCAGGGGCAGCGTGAAGAAGAACGTGCTGCCCGCGCCGGGCGCGCTGTCCACGCCGACCTGGCCGCCGTGGGCCTCCACCAACCCCTTCACGATGGACAGCCCCAGCCCCGCGCCCTCCTTGCGCTTCGGTCCGGCCTGCCAGAAGCGCTCGAAGATGCGCGGCCGGTCCTCCGCCGCGATGCCGGGGCCCGTGTCGCTCACCAGGAAGCGGACCTGGCCCGCCTCCGGCTGGACGCGCAGGAGCACGCGGCCTCCCTCGGGCGTGAACTTGAGCGCGTTGCCCAGGAGGTTGGAGAGGATCTGCGCCATCCGCTCCGGATCCGCCAGGACGCGGGGCACGCCTTCCGGCACGTGGGCCTGGAGGAGGAGGGACCTGTCCTCCGCGAGCCCCCGGTGCTGCTCCAGGGCCTCCTGGATGAGCAGCGCCACCTCCAGCGGCTTGCGCTCCACCGACAGGTTTCCACCTTCCATCCGGGCCACGTCCAGCAGGTCCTGGATGAGTCGGTTCGCCCGCTGGACCGACCTCTGGAGCGTCTCCAGGCGCTGCCGGGCGCTGTCTCCCGGGGACGGGTGCTTCTCCAGCATCCTCGCGCTGAGCTGGATGACGTTGAGTGGGGCGCGCAGGTCGTGCGCCACGATGCGCAGCACCTCCTCGCGCATGCGGATGGCCTGCTCGGCCCGTTCGTACAGGCTGGCATTGTCGATGGCGAGCGCGGCGCGGCGGGCCAGCTCCTCGGCCTGGGCCTGCTCCCGGGCTCCGTAGCGGCGCCCGGCGCTGGACGTCGCGAGGAGGATGACGCCCAGGTTCCGCTCCCGGCTGCGCAGCGGCAGGATGAGGGCCGAACGCGGCGCCAGCTGGCGCAGCTGCTCCCGGTGCCCGGCGTCCACCGTCGCCGCGTCGAGCATTCCGGGGGGAGCCTCCGGCAACAGCACCGGCCTTCCCGTGCGCTGCACGGAGGCGATGAGGGCCGCTGGCAAGAGGAACTCCGGTCCATGCTCCGCGTCCAGCGCCCGCAGCCGCTCCTGCGTGCCCGCGTCCGCGGCCGCGTGCTCCACCCGCTGGATGCGTCCGTTCGCGTCCAGGCAGGCCACCACGCACCAGTCCGCCAGCGCTGGCACCGCCAGCGCCGCCACCGTGGCCAGCGTCGTCCGGGACGACAGGGACGCCGCGAGCCGCGGGCCCACGTCCGCCAGGAAGCGCCAGGCCTGCTCCAGTTCCTGGCGCTCCGTGATGTCATGCATCTGGGAGATGAAGTGGAGCGGCATGCCCCGCGCGTCACGCACCACCGCGCACCAGATGAGGATGGCGATGCGGCGGCCGTCCTTGCGCACGTAGTGCTTCTCCCGCTGGAAGGAGGACATCTCCCCCCGGCGCATCCGCTCGGCGTTCTGCTCGTCCACCGGCAGGTCCTCCGGCGCGGTGAGGTCCTGGAACGACCGGCGGAGCAGCTCGTCCCGCGAGTAGCCCACCAGGGCGCAGAGCGCCGCGTTCACGTGGAGGAAGTGGCCATCCAGTCGCGCCAGCGCCATGCCAATGGGCGCGCCCTCGAACGAGGTGCGGAAGCGCTCCTCGCTCAGGCGCAGCAGGTCCTCCGCCTTCCGCCGCGCGCTGATGTCCCGGAGGATGACGGTGAGCCGCTGCTCGCCCTCCACGTCCAGCTTCATGATGCTGGCCTCCGCCGGGAACACCTCGCCTCCCTGGCGCCGACCGAGGATGGGCAGCCGCTCGCCCATGTGCCGGGACGTCGCCGCGCCTCGCGCGAAGCGCTGCACGTGCGCCGCATGGACGGCCCGGAGATGCTCGGGGAGGAGGATGTCCAGCGGCTGGCCCAGCACCTCCCGCGCGGAGTAGCCGAAGATGCGCTCGGCGCTCGCGTTGAACAGGACGATGCGCTGCCCGGTGTCGATGGAGATGATGGCGTCCGCGGCGTGGGTGACGATGCCCGCGAAGCGCGCCTCCGACAGCCGCAGCGACTGCTCCACCCGCCGCCGGCTCGCGTCCAGCCGGGAGAGGGCGTTCGCGTTCCAGAGGACCACCGCGAGGAAGGCCGCCATCGTCAGGAGCACGAAGAGGGTGACCCCCTCGGTGGTGCCGTAGAGCCCCAGCCGCTCGCCCAGGAGCCGGACGGCGCCCGCCACGGGCACGAGCAGCAGGACCGCGAGCAGCAGCCGCCGCGCCGAGTGCCCCCCGAGGTCCTCGCGCAGCAGCACGCCCGTCAGCCCACGCTCAGGGTGGAGCGAGAGCAGCCCTCCCGACAGCAGCAGCAGTCCCAGCGACAGGGGAAGTCCCGGCGCCCTGGAGGCTCCCGTCACGGTGTTCAGGGGGGCCAACCCGAACCAGTGCCCCTGGTACACCCCTCCGACGAGGCCCCACACCGCGAGCAGCGCGGCGCAGGCGGCCAGCCACCGCGAGGGGTACCCGCCCTGGCGCGTGCGCACGTGCAACGTCCAGAGTGACAGCCCCGTGAGCAGCAGGCCCAGCCCGCCTCCTGGAGCATCCCGGGTGAGCTCCGCGACGCCCATGACCACGACGCCGGTCGCCAGCCCCCGCCCCACCGCGCGCCGTCCCCTGCGCGCGGCCTGGGTGCGGAGCAGCCAGAGCGCGCCTCCCGCGAAGAGCAGGCCCCATCCGTCCCAGGGAGACAGACGGTCCGGGGCCGGGGTGGGCGACAGGGCCCAGCCGCCCACCCCGAGCACGCCCAGCAGGACCGCGAACGCGCTCGCCGCGGCGACGCCCCCCCCGAGCCCCCTCGCGAACCATGGCGGCGCGCTCCGAGCGGAAGGCGCGGACGGGGTGGCGGGAGGCGGGTGCGTCATGCGGCCTCCGGGGCCGGCGCGCGCCGGCCGGTTCGCCACCGGTGGCCCCGGCCGCCCCGCGCGTGCGGCCCCGCGACGAGCAGGGGCACCAGCGCGGCGGCGACGGCGACGAGGACCCGGCCCCAGTCGCGAGCACCGGGCGGGTGCAGCCCCACGAGCGCGGCCAGCGCGGGCACCTGGATGAGCAGCACGGAGAGCCCCAGCGACAGGGCGCAGACCCACCGCGCGGTGCGGGTCCGCAGCCGGGTGAGCACTGCCGCGAAGGTGGCGCTCGCCAGCGTGAGCGAGGCCATCGCCACCGCCCGCGCGCGCTCGACGTCGTGCCCTTCCGACAGACATCGCGCATAGGCCCAGACGAGCCCGCACGCCATCAGCCCGCCCACCGCCGTGAGCAGGGTCCACTCCCGCCAGGAGAAGAAGCGCGCGGCGGGCCTCGCGCGCAGCGGGGTGAGCCGCCCGGGCTTCGCGGCCGCCTGGAAGGCCAGCATCGCGGTGGGGTGGATGATGAGCTCCAGCCACACGATGTGGATGGGCAGGTACAGGAGCGACTTACCCCAGAGCGGCACCAGCGCCGCCGTGCCGACCAGCGGGATGTGGATGAGCAGCAGGTAGAGGAAGCAGCGCTGGAGGTTGGAGAAGAGCTGCCGGCCCTCCGCGATGGCGCGCACCAGCGTGCCGAAGTCGTCGTTCAGCAGCACGATGGAGGACGCCTCGCGAGCGCTCCGCGTCCCCCGCTCCCCCATGGCGATGCCCACGTCCGCGGCCTGGAGCGCCGGCACGTCGTTCACCCCGTCCCCCGTGGCGGCCACCACCTCGCCCTGTCTCCGGAGCGCCTTCACCAGCGCGTACTTCTGGGCGGGCAGCGCGCGCGCCACCACGTCCACGGGCGGCACCCTGCCCGTGTCGGCCAGCCGCGCCTCCAGGGCCTCTCCCGTGAGCACCACCGGATGTTCGCCCCCCAGCCCCAGCCGCCCGGCGATCGCGAGCGCCGTCCGGGGGTGGTCCCCCGTCACCATCACCGTGCGCAGCCCCGCGTCGCGGCACTCCCGCACCGCCGCCTCCACCCCCGCGCGCACCGGGTCCTCGCACGCCACGAGCCCCAGGAAGTCGAAGCCCCGATCCGGTTCGCCGCCATGCCAGTGCGCCGCGTCCAGCGTCCGGCTCGCGCACGCGATGACCTTGAGGCCCTCGCGCGCGAGCGCGTCCAGGCGGAGCGCCCACTCCCGCCGGGCGTCCTCGGACAAGGTGCACAGGCCCAGCACCCGCTCGGGCGCGCCCTTCACCGCGGCGAGCAGCGTCCCGGGCCCCTGCCGCACCACCGCCGTCTCACGTTGACGGTCCTCGGTGAAGGGGAAGGTGGCCTCACGGGTGGGAGCGGGCAGCTCCGGCAGGTCCCGCGCTCCCGCCTCCAGCAGCGCCACGTCCAGCGGATCCCTCCCCTCCTCCCGCGAGGCCAGCACCGCGGTCCGCAGCAGCGCCCGCGGCGAGGTCCCGGGTGACGGCAGCAGCCGGGTCACCCGCAGGAGCCCTTCGGTCAGCGTGCCCGTCTTGTCCGAGCAGACGCAGCTCACGCGGCCGATGTTCTCGACCGAGACGGCCTGCCGCACCAGCGCCTGCCGCCGGGCCAGCCGGTACACCCCCGCGCCCAGGAAGAACGTGAGGGCCACCGGGAACTCCTCGGGCAGCGCCGCCACGCCGAGCGTCGCCGCGCTCAGGAGCGCGTCCAGCCACCCGAACCCCTGGCGCAGGCGGACCAGCGCCAGCACCGCGCAGAGCGCCGCCGCCACGCCCACCAGCACCGCCACCAGGTGCGCCACCGCGTGCTGGAGCGGCGTGCGTGCCCGGGCCTCCTGCCCCGCCGAGCGGACGATGCTCCCGTACAGCGTCTCCGGGCCGGTGAGGACGATGCGCACCCAGGCCGTCCCGGTGAGCAGCCGCGTCCCCGCGAGCCCCCAGTGCACCACCTCCACCGCCGGCTCCGCTCCGGGCGGGAGGCGCTCCAACGGCCGCTTGCGCACAGGCAGTGACTCGCCGGTGAGCGAGGACTCCTCGGCCTGCAGGCCCTGCCCCCGCACGACCAGGCCGTCCGCGGGGAACGTGCTGCCCGCCTCCACGCGCAGGAGGTCTCCCGGCACCACGTCCTCCGCCGGCACCTCCGCTTCATGGCCGTCGCGCGACACCGTGGCGCGCTCGGCCAGGCGCCCACGCAGGCCCTCGGTGGAGGCCTGGGTCCGGTGGTGCAGGAAGACGTCCATCCCAAGCAGCGGCACGAGCGCCAACAGCATCACCAGGCCATTCACATACTCGCCCAGGGCGAAGTAGAGGGTGCTCGTGCCCACGAGGAACCAGAGCATCGGATCGCCTCCGGCCTCGCGCAGGCTCTGGAGCGCGGAGCGGCGAGGCCGACCTCGCACGTCATTGCGGCCGTAACGCGCGCGACGCGCCAACACCTCTTCTGCCTCCAGGCCGCGCACGTCTTCCCAGCCATGAGGCAGGCGTTCGACCGGAACCAGGACTCGCATGACGCCCCCGGAAGAAGCTGGGGTCCTGCATGGGCGTCGGCAACGCGTTGAAGCCCCCGAGCGCCCATCGAGAGCTACCTGGCGTGCGCCGCGTCCGCTGCCTCCGCGTGGGACGTGCCGCGCCTGCGCGGTGACTAACGTGGAGAGGTGACTGCAAGGAGGGGCCATGACCATCGCCTGCGCGACCAACTTCTCGGATGACGCCCGGCGCGCCTGCGACACGGCGGCGCTGCTCGCACGGCGGATGAACGTCCCACTCTGCATCGTGCACGTCCTGACCGGGAACCTGGTGCGGACCTTCGGGGACGCCATCTGCGAAACCGCCCAATCCACGCTGCGCGACGAATGCGACCGGCTGCGGGCCACCGGCGTCCAGGTCGACTCCGTGCTCCTCACGGGAGAGCCCGAAGAGGAGCTGCGGGACCTGGTGGCGAAGCGCGGCTTCCAGTGGGTGGTGGCCGGGGCGCCGCGCGAGGACACGCCCTTCCGGGGCCTGGGGGGCACGCTCGACCGGATGGCCCAACTGCTGGAGGTCCCCTTGCTGGTGGTCCGCGAGGGCTCGGGACTGGAGGCCTGGGCGCGCGGCGAGCGCCCCTTGCGGGTCATGCTGGGCGTGGACCGCTCCAGGCCCTTCGAGCTCGCCCGGGAATGGGTGAAGAGGCTCGCGAAGGTCGGCCCCGTGGAGGTCGTGGGAGGCCGCATCGTCTGGGTGGGCAGCGAGGCGGAGCGGCTGGGGCTGGTGCATCCGCACAGCTACAAGGACATGTCCCCGGAGCTGCGGGAGGCGCTGGAGCGCGAGTCCGACTCGCTGCTGGAGCCCCTGCGCGCCGCGGGCCTCCCGGTGCGCTCGCGGCTGGAGCCGGGGCTGGGCCGCATCGCGGACCACCTCATCGCCCTGGCCTCGGAGGAGCAGGTGGACCTGCTGGTGGTGGGCACGCACCAGCGCAAGGCGCTCGCGAAGCTGTGGAGCGTGTCCCAATCCGCGCGGAGGCTGGCGCCCATGTCGGTGGTCAGCGTGCCGGTGCGCGCGGCGGAGCAGGGGCTGGAGCAGGAGCCTCCCCGGGTGCGCTCGGTGCTCGCGACCACGGACTTCGGCGAGGCCGGCGACCGTGCCATCGCCTACGCCTTCGCCATCACGCCACCGGGCGGCACGGTGCACCTGCTGCACGTGGAGCCCGCGAAGGCGACGCCCGAGGAACTCCAGGCGGCGCGGCATCAACTGGAGCTGCGCGTACCGTCTCCGGAGCATGACGGCAGCCACAAGGTCGAGCTGTCGGTGCTCAAGGGCGACGACATCGCGGCGGTCATCACACAGGCGGCCGAACGCCACTGCGTGGACCTGGTGTGCATGGGCACGCACGGCCGCACGGGAGTGAGCCGGATGGTGCTCGGCTCGGTGGCGCAGCAGGTGATGGCCCGCAGCGACCGCCCCGCGGTGACGGTGCGCATGCCGCGCGCCTGAAAGACAGATGAGGTGAGCCATGAAGGCAACCGTGTTCCAAGGCACCCAGAAGGTGGGCGTGGAGGAGGTGGAGCGACCGAAGGCGGGCGCGGGCGAAGCCATCGTCCGGGTGACGCTCACCACCATCTGTGGCACCGACGTGCACATCCTGCGCGGCGAGTACCCGGTGAAGCCCGGCCTCACCGTGGGCCATGAGATGGTGGGCATCATCGACGAACTGGGCCCGGGCGTGACGGGCTACCAGGTGGGGCAGCGCGTGCTGGTGGGCGCCATCACGCCGTGCGGCCAGTGCCGGGGTTGTCTCTCCGGGCACGCGTCCCAGTGCGGCCACGGCCAGGGCCTGGAGGCGGCGGGAGGCTGGCGCCTGGGCAACACGATGAACGGCGTGCAGGCGGAGTACGTGCGCGTGCCCTTCGCGCAGGCCAACCTCGCGCCCATTCCAGACGAACTCACGGACGAACAGGTGCTGCTGCTGGCGGACATCGCGTCCACGGGCTTCAGCGGCGCGGAGTCTGGCGGCGTGAAGATTGGGGACGCGGTGGTGGTGTTCGCGCAGGGGCCCATCGGCCTGTGCGCCACCGTGGGGGCGCGGCTCATGGGCGCGTCGCTTGTCATTGGCGTGGACGGGGACGAGACGCGTCTGTCCATGGCGCGGAAATTGGGCGCGGACGTGGTGCTCGACTTCCGGAACCAGGACGTGGTGGCGGAGGTGAAGCGGCTCACCGGCGGCGGCGTGGACGTGGCCATCGAGGCGCTGGGCACGCAGCAGACCTTCGAGAGCGCCCTGCGCACGCTCAACCCCGGCGGCACGCTGTCCAGCCTGGGCGTGTACTCCGGGAAGCTGCAAATGCCCTACGACGCCTTCGCGGCGGGCCTGGGGGACCACCGCATCGTCACCACGCTCTGCCCTGGCGGCAAGGAGCGCATGCGGCGCCTGATGGAGGTGGTGCGCGCGAAGCGCGTGGACCTCACGCCGCTGTTCACCCACCGCTTCCAGCTCAAGGACATCCGCGACGCGTATGAGCTGTTCAGCCAGCGCAAGGACGGCGTGCTCAAGGTCGCCATCCGGCCTTGAGCGGACGGGCTCGCGGCGGAGCCTACGGTGCCGCCGCGTAGCGCGCGAGGCTTCCGGGCAGCTTCGCGGCCAGTTCGTCCGGGCCGCTGAGCGTGAGGCCCAGGTCATGGAGGAGGCCGTCCTCCACGCTGTAGATCCACCCGTGCACGGTGAGCGGCTGCCCGCGCTCCCACGCGTCCTGCACGATGGTCGTCTGACACACGTTCTGCACCTGCTCCAGGACGTTCAGCTCGCCCAGCCGGTCGTGCCGCTCGCGGGGCGGCAGTGATTCAGGCAGGAGCCGCTCGTGCTTCTGGTGCACGTCCTGCACGTGGCGCAGCCAGTTGTCCGCCAGCCCCACCCGCTTGCGCTCCATCGCCGCGCGCACGCCGGAGCAGCCGTAGTGGCCGCAGACGATGACGTGCCGCACGCGCAGGAGGTCGATGGCGAACTGCAACACCGACAGCGCGTTGAGGTCGGTGTGCACCACGACGTTGGCGATGTTGCGGTGGACGAACAGGTCGCCGGGCATCAGGTTCACGATTTGATTGGCCGGCACGCGGCTGTCGGAGCAGCCGATCCACAGGTACTCGGGCGACTGGTGGCCGGCCATCTTCCGGAAGAAGTCGGCGTCCTTCTCCACCATGGAGGCGGCCCACTGGCGGTTGTTCTGGAACAGCGCGTCCAGCGTCCGGTCGGTCATCCCCGGAGTCTAGCGAGCCGCCACCGTCCGCCGGCGGCGTTTCCCCGCCACCCGAGAATATGCGCGCGGCCCGGCGTACTCCGCCTGAAGGCGGCATCCGCCGCTGGCCCGTTCAGGGGGATCTCCATGGTGCAACACCTGCTTCGCTTCCCGCGGCTTCTACCCTTCGTGGCGGCCTCCGTCCTGGCTGCCTGTGGCGGTTCGGAGGACGACCCCGGCGACGGCCCCGGGCCCGGACCCGGCGGCACCTGCGTCCGGGACATCTCCAGCAAAGTGACCGCCGCCACGACGTGGGAGCCGGGGGCGCAGCAGTGCACCTACGCGGTGACAGGGGTGGTGGAGGTGAGCGGAGCCCTTACCCTGGCGCCGGGCACGACCGTGCGCTTCGGGCCAAACGCGGGCCTGCTCATCATGCCGACGGGGTCCCTCAACGCGGCGGGCACGGAGGCCGCACCCATCACCTTCACGGGGACGACGGCCGCGCCGGGCTTCTGGAAGGGACTCGCGTTCAAGTCCAACACCCCCGCGAACGTGCTGGAGCACGTGGTCATCTCCTACGCGGGCAGCGAGGACTCCTTCTGCTGCGACTACTTCCATGGCCCCGGCGGCAGCCTGGAGGTCCGCGCCGCCGTGGTGGTGGGCTCGCAGCTCCAGGACTCCGTCAGCCAGGTCCGCATCGCGAACACGACGGTGGAGAAGAGCGGCACCCAGGGCCTCTTCGCCTTCAACAAGGCGCGGCTGCCGGGCTTCTCGCGCAACCTCTTCCGGGGCAACCTGGGAGCGCCCGCCACAGTGAGCCTGTCCATCGCGAGCGCCCTGGACGCCACCACCGTCTTCTCCGGAAACAGCGCCACCAGTCCGGCGGCCAACGGCGACAACACCGTCCACCTGATGGCGGCGCCGAAGGCGGACACCGCGGTCGCCCAGACGTTGCACAAGCTGGACGTGCCCTACGGCGTCTCCACCGGTACCCCGGACACCATCGTGGAGTACGCGGGCGCGCTCACCGTGGAGCCGGGGGTGCGACTCCAGTTCGAGGCGGAGTCGGGCCTGCGCATCACGGAGACGGGCTCGCTGGTGGCGCGGGGCACGGCGGCGGAGCCCATCGTGTTCACGGGCCGGACGGAGACGCCGGGCTACTGGAAGGGCATCTCCATCCGCTCCCTGGACGCGAACAACGTCATCGCCCACGCGCGGGTGAGCCACGGCGGTTCCGACCCCTTCTGCTGCGACGCCTTCACGAGCGCGGGTGACATCCAGGGCAACATCGTCCTGGGCGGCCAATCGGGCCGGGGCCGGTTGCAGCTCTCCGACTCGCTCGTGTCCCAGGGCACGGGGTGGGGCGTCTTCGTCTTCAAGAACTCCACCTTCACCCCGAGCGCCAACACCTACGACGGCAACACCGGCACCGTGGGCTACGAGAGCCCCCCCTTCGCGCCCTGAAGCCGCGCCTCCAACGCGGCCTCAGGGGCCGCGCGCCGTTCCACGGGAAGGCAACGGCGCGCGGCGGTGGGTGTTACTGCGGCGAGAACGTGCCGTTGCTGACGTCGCCGTAGATGCTTGGTGACGAACCGCCCGAGAAAACCGCGTTCGCGGTAAATGGAAAGGACTGCAACAGCGGATATCCTTCCGAGTCCACTCCGATGGAGATCGGCTGGGGATTCAGCTCGAACCGGGCGTGCTGCTCGACGTTCTCCAGGAGGATCGTCCCCAGGAAGGTGGCGGACGGGCCCGAGGAGTACGCCCCCATGAAGAGGTTCATCGAACGACCCTGGAGAGCGGGGACGAACTGCTGCATCACCACCGCCGGGACCGCGCCTCCCAGTTGGAAGGTCACGGGCGACGTCTGGATCTGTACGTCCTTCGTGCTGTACTCGTTCGACCGCGTGACCGTCGCGGACTCGAAGCTGATGACGAAGGGGATGCTCTTTTCGCTCAGTTCCGTGAAGATGTCCGGAGGAGCGCCGGGAGGGGGCTGGTAGCGAGGCCCGAAGTCAATGGTTCCGGAGATCCAACCGCCAGAGTCCACGCTGATGCCCACGTCGGCAGTGGCGTCTCCCGGCACCTTGAACAGGAAGCGCACCGGGCGCGTCTCACCCTCGCCCAGCGTGAACGCCATCGGGTTCGGCGACACCAGCGTGACGGGCACCGTGACGCCCGGCGCGTCCGTGCGCTCCACGTGCCATTCACCGTTCATCTGGATGGAATACGTCCCCGCCATGAGCGCCAGGCTCACGGACTCCGCGGACGTATCCGTGATGGTCGCGTTCTGCGGCCCCGTGATGGCGAACGTCGCGCCCACCAGCTTGTAGCTGCGCCCCGCCGACGTCGACACCAGCGGCAGCTCCAGCAGTCCCTCGCCCTCGCGAATCACGGGCGTGGACGATTCAGACACCTCACCACACGCAAGCGCCAGCAACGCAATCGCGCTCACGAACCACTTCAACCCTTGCATGGACTTCCCCCTCAGAAAGGCGCTGACGATAGGATTTCGAACATTGCACGGTCAAGACGAGCGGACCCGCACGCGCAATCACAGCCACACCCGGCCGGCGCGTGCATCTTACGGATCATGAGCGACACCCCTGACATCAAGACCGCCGACCTCTGTGACGCCCACTCGGGAACTCCGCAATTCCAGGTCGCGGAGCCGGGATTCCTGGACTACGGCGGGCGCCGGAGTTTCTTCGGACCCATCAGCACCGTGCGCGCGCCGGAGGACAACTCCCTCGTACGCAAGGCATTGGAGGAGCCCGGCCTGGGCCGCGTGCTGGTGGTGGATGGCGGAGGCAGCCGCCGCTGCGCGCTCGTGGGTGACGTGCTCGCGGCCCTGGGTCAGAAGAACGGCTGGGCGGGCGTGGTGGTCAATGGCTGCATCCGCGACGCGGAGGAGGTGGGTCGCACCGACATCGGCGTGAAGGCGCTGGGGACCCATCCACTCAAGAGCGGCAAGCGCAACGAGGGCCAGCGCGACGTGGAGGTGCGCTTCGCCGGCGTCACCTTCGTCCCCGGTCACCACCTCTACGCGGACGCGGACGGCATCGTCACTTCGGAGAAGGCCCTGCGCTGACCTTCGCCCTCCCCTTCCCGGCCACACGGAGCGCGGCGTCCCCGCGAGGGTGCGCAGCACCCACCAGCGCGACCCCTGGAGGTGGGCAGGATCCCCCTCAATCGCAACCCGGAGAACGTCTTCGCGGAGGTGGAGCAGCCGGGCTCAGGTGGGCCGCGAGGACATCATCCCCCGGGCCCTCGCCCACTTCCGCGCAGCGGATGAAGACTGCGGCTCGCGCACCGCCAACTTCGTCCAGCAGAAGCGCCGCGCGCGATGAGCCTCCCTGTCACTGGAAGTAGCCGTCCGAGAGCGTGCGCAGGAAGGCGACGATGGCCTGCTCCTCCTGGGGTGACAGGCCCAGGTTGCCCATCTCCCGCGTGTTGATGTTCAGCCCCACCTCCGGCATGGGCCAGCAGTCCACGCCAGGAATCCCAGACGCGCTCCCCGTGCAGACCGGCAGCACGTCACGCGTGTTGTAGAAGTGGACGATGGACTCCAGGCTCTTGAAGTAGCCGTTGTGGGCATAGGCCTTGGTGAAGCCAGGGAAGGGGCGCTTGTCCACGTTGCGCAGGGTGGGAACCTTGACCTTGCCCAGGTTGGCGCGCGCAAAGGGCGCGTAATCCTGGCGCGTCTGGAGGAAACCCCCAAGGCCCGGGTCGATCCAGAAGGGTCCATCCGGGTTGAACTGGAGCTGCCAGTACCAGGGATTGAGCAGGTTGCGCGGCACGCCCAGGTTCTCGAAGGTGTAGTCGGTGAAGAGCGGCGGCTCGCCGCCCGGGCCGCGCTGGCTCGTGTGGCAGTTGTCGCATTGGGCCTTGCCCTCGAAGAGCTTCAGGCCCCACTGCTCCTGCGAAGAGAGCCGCGCGCGGCCCGCGAGGTAGGCGTCGTACTTCGAGGAGAAGGCGTTCACCTCGCGAGAGCCCTCGTACGCGGCGATGGACCTCGCGATGTTGTCATAGGCGCGCGGCACGTCGCCGCAGATGCGGGCGCCCCAGACGGCCCGGAAGAGGTCGCCGTAAGGGCCGCCGCAGACCTTGGCCACCACCGCGGCCTCGCTGGGGTTGTTCTGCTCCACTGGGTTGAGGAAGGGGCCCTGCGCCTGATCCGCGGCGGGGTTGCCCAGCTCCTCGCCGGTGGCGCGGCCGTCCCAGAAGTTGCCGCCCACGAAGTCGGGCTGTCCTGGCGTCACCAGGTGGAGGATGGGAGCCTGCGTGGCATAGGCGGACGAGGGCGGCTTGCGATTGCCGAAGCGCCCCCGCACGGCGCCTTCATAGACAGAGCCGGTGAGGTTGATGAGCAGGCTAGGGCCTGTCCAGCCCACCTCGGGGCCATGACAGACGGCACAGGCCTGGCCCATGGGCTCGGAGAGCCGGCGGTCGAAGAAGAGCAGCTTGCCGAGCCGCTCCACGGGCTTCAGCCGGCCGGACGCCGACGGGGTCTCCTCGCGCAGCGTGGCCTCGAAGATGGCCGAGGCCTGGAGGGATTCGGTCGTCTCCGGCGACTTCGCTTCATCCGTGTCTCCGCTCGCGGGAGACTTCAATGACAACACTCCCGGGACAGGAGCGACTTCGCACGCCAGTGGCCCTCCCAGCGTCAGCAGCAGGAACAATCTCCACCATGACCGTGACCCGTGCATTTCCGGCACCTCGGATTGGGAGCGGCGGCAAGGGTGGCGTTACCACCGTTCCTCTGCCATGGGACTGGAGCGCGCGATGGCTGTCGGATTCCGGGGATGGGATTGCCCTTTGGAATTGGAAGGGCATCCCTCCGCGGACGTGAAGGCCCCTGCCGCCCCCTACTGACGACAGGGAGCCTCCGTCGTCCGGCAAGCGACGGTGGGCCACCTGCCCGGGTCATAGGCGGCAATGCCTTCCATCCTGGATAGTCCGCCCAATCGCTATCGCGACCAAGAGGGGACGTTCATGAAGAGAGCAGACAGGCACCTGATCCTGGTGCTCGTGGCCGCGCTGTTCGTGGGCTGCGGCACTTTATCGGGGGATGCGGGGACGGCGCGCTTCACGGTCGCCGTGCCCCAATCCCTCGCATCCGGCATCACCCGCGTCGTCGTCACCTCTGGGGGAGCGGCCATCCCCTCCGTGTCCGTGGAGCTCGCGCCAACGAACGGGGTGTGGGGCGGAATCATTGGCAACATTCCTGCGGGCGCCGACCGCACCTTCCTGGCGCAGGCCTTCGATGCCGGGGGCGCGTTGCGCTTCGAGGGCTCCGCCGACGGCATCACCATCCTCGCGGACCAGACGACCCTCGTCGCCATCACCCTCCAACAAATCAACCCGACGCCGCCCTTCGAGAACGAAGCGCCCATCATCGACTTCGTGGCGGCGAACCCGAGCACCGTGGCGGCTGGCGGCACCGTCTCCCTGTTCTCCTCCGCGCATGACCCGAACCCGGACGACACGCTCAGCTACGCATGGAGCGCCACCGCGGGCACGTTCTCCTCGGCCTCCGAACCCTTCACCTCGTGGACGGCTCCCGCCTCCACCGGGCTTCAGACGCTCACGCTCACCGTGACGGACTCGCGCGGCCTGGCCTCCAGCGCCCTCCTGGTCGTCAACGTCCTGCCCGAAGGGGAAGGCGAGGCCGAACTGTCCATCTCCTTCAACAGCGCACCGGAGGTGAGCTCGCTGGATGCTTCACCGACGCAGCTCGTCGTCGGGCAGCCGACGACGGTGTCCGTCACTGCGTCGGATCCGGACGGTGACAACCTCTCCTACGCCTGGAGCGCGTCGTGCGCGGGGACCTTCAGCGACACGTCCTCCGACTTCACTCAATTCACGCCTTCGCTCGCACCAGCCGAAGCCTGCAACAACTGCCGCCTGACCGTCGCCGTGTCCGACGGGCGCGGCGGACACAACACGGGCACCGTCGCCCTGTGCGTCACCAGCACGCCTCCCGTCAATCCCATCGCGCCCGTCATCCTCCGCTCCTACCGCTCCTCCGACACGGCGAGCCCGGGTCAGGTGCTCACCTATGAAGTGGTGGCGAGCGACCCGCGGGGCTCCGCGCTCACCTTCTCCTGGGACGCGAGCACCGGCACGACAGACGTTCCGGCTCCGGTCGGCAACCGCAGCCGCATCACCTGGACGGCGCCCATGTGCATCCGCCCGGGCACGACTCCGACCCTCACCGTCACGGTGACGAATGCCTTCGACGACACGGCCTCGCGGAGCTTCACGGTGGCGGGGCTGCCGGACTGTGCCCTGGTGGGACAGTGGGCCCCGACGGGTCCCATGGGCGGCGGGCCCCGATGGGGTCACACCGCGACGCTGCTTCCGGACGACAGGGTGCTCATCGCCGGGGGGAGTGCCCAGAAACGCAGCTTCTATCTCGGCACGACGGAGCTGTACGACCCGGTCACGAACACCTGGACCCCTGGCGCCCCCATGAACGTGCGCCGCCTCTTCCACTCGGCGACGCTGCTGCTCGACGGCAGGGTTCTCGTCGCGGGAGGCGAAGGCTTCGAGTTCTATTCCGCGCGGGCGGAGCTGTACGACCCGGCCACGAACACCTGGACCCCCACGGGCTCCATGGCCCAGGGGCGCTCCAAGCACCTGGCGACGCTGCTGCCCGATGGCAAGGTGCTCGTGGCGGGGGGCGAGGACATGAGCGGCGACCTCACGTCCGCGGAGGTGTACGACCCGGCCACGGGTACCTGGAGCGCGGCGGGCGCCATGGCCGAGCCCCACTTCTTCACCGCGCCGCTGCTGCCCACGGGCAAGGTGCTCGCCACGGGACTCACCACGGCGGAGCTGTACGACCCGGCCACGCGGACCTGGAGCCCGGCCCGTCCTCCGCTCGCGCGCCTGGGAGGCCTGCCGGTGCTGCTCCTCGATGGCAAGGCGCTCGTCGCGGGAGGCACGACGGCAGAGGTGTATGACCCCTTCCTGGACATCTGGAGCCTGACGGGCGCCCCACTCGAACCCATCATCGGCCCGGCGGTGCGGCTGACTGACGGCAGGGTGCTCCTCGTGGGCCCGTCGGTGGCGGAGCTGTATGCGCCGGACTCGGGCACGTGGAGCATGGCCCGTGCGCCGGCCATCGAGCGGGCCTGGTACACGGTGACGGCGCTGCCCGACGGAAGGGCGCTCGTCGCCGGAACCCCTCCCAATACCGAAGAGTCTTCCGAGTCGGCGGAGGTCTACACCCCATGAGACGCGCATCCTTTCACCTGATGCTGGCACTCACAGCGGCGCTGCTGGCGGGCTGTGGAGACACCACCGGGGACACGGGGACGGTGCGGTTCGCCGTCTCGGTGTCCCAATCCCTCTCATCCACCATCGCCCGCGTCGCGGTCGCCTCGGGCGGGCCGGACATCCGCACCGTCTGGGTGGACCTGGCTCCCACGAACGGAGTGTGGGGCGGAACCATTGGCAACATCCCCGCCGGCCCCGGCCGTGCCTTCGCCGCGCGAGCCTATGACGCCTCCGGCACCCTGCTCTACTCGGGCTCCGCCGACGGCATCACCATCCTCGCGGACCAGACGACCCTCGTCGCCATCACCCTCCAACAGCTCAATCCCCCGCCGCCCTTCGAGAACGAAGCGCCCATCATCGACTTCGTGGCGGCGAACCCGAGCACCGTGGCGGCTGGCGGCACCGTCTCCCTGTTCTCCTCCGCGCATGACCCGAACCCGGACGACACGCTCAGCTACGCATGGAGCGCCACCGCGGGCACGTTCTCCTCGGCCTCCGAACCCTTCACCTCGTGGACGGCTCCCGCCACCACCGGCATTCAAACGCTCACGTTGACGGTGACGGACTCACGCGGCCTGGCCTCCAGCGCCCTCCTGGTCGTCAACGTCCTGCCCGAAGGGGAAGGCGAGGCCGAGCTGTCCATCTCCTTCAACAGCGCTCCCCAGGTGACCTCCATCACCGCGACCGCGACGCGGCTGGCCGTGGGCCAGCCGACGACGCTCTCCGCGCTGGCCATGGACCTGGACGGTGACAGCCTCTCCTACGCCTGGAGCGCGTCGTGCGCGGGCACCTTCAGCGACACGTCCTCCGACTTCACTCAATTCACGCCTTCGCTCGCGCCGGCCGGGGCCTGCAACAACTGCCGCCTGACCGTCGCCGTGTCCGACGGGCGCGGAGGGCACAACACAGGCACCGTCGCCCTGTGCGTCACCAGCACGCCCCCCACCACCCACCTCGCGCCCGTCATCCTCCGCTCCTACCGCTCCTCGAACACCGCCAACCCGGGCGACGTACTCACCTATGAAGTGGCCGCCAGCGACCCGCAGGGCTCCGCGCTCACCTTCTCCTGGGACGCGAGCACCGGCGCGTTGGGCACGCCGACCGGCGACTCCACGCACAGCCGCGTCACCTGGACGGCGCCCCCTTGCGCCAGTGGTGGCACGCCCCCGTCCATCACCGTCACCGTGACGAATGCATTCGGCCTCACGGCCACCCGGAGCTTCACCGTGACGGGACTGCCAGGCTGTTCCGTTCCGGGGACGTGGGCCCTGACGGGGCCCATGGTTGGAGGCAGTCTTCGCCTGTTCAGCACGGCGACGCGGCTGCAGGACGGCAGGGTGCTCGTCGCGGGCGGCAGCGAAGCGCAAAGAGGCCAGTGCAACAACACGGCGGAGCTGTATGACCCGGCCTCGAATACCTGGAGCGCGACCGGCTCCATGCTCGAATGCCGCTACGGCCACACGGCGACACTGCTCCTCAACGGCAAGGTGCTCGTCGCGGGTGGAATGGATGAGTTCTTCACCCTGCGAACGGCGGAACTGTACGACCCGGCCACGGGCACCTGGAGTCCCACGGGCTCCATGACGGAACCCCGCTCCGGCCAGACCGCGACACTCCTTCTCGATGGCCAGGTGCTCGTTCAGAGTGGACTGTCGGCGGAGCTCTATGACCCTGCGTCGGGGACCTGGAGCGCGACCGGCTCCCTGGCCATGAGTCGTGAGGCGAGCTCGGCGCCGCGTCTGCAGGACGGCAGGGTGCTCGCCGTGGAGGGCGCCACTGCGGAGCTGTACGACCCGGCCACGGGCACCTGGAATCCCACGGGCGCTCCTGTCATCCCCATCGGCGGCTGGCCGGTGTTGCTGCTGGATGGGCGGGTGCTCGACTTGGGGGGGGATACTGCGGAGCTGTACGACCCGGCCACGGGCACCTGGAGCCTCACGGGCTCACCGTCCACATCGTTCCAGGGCCCGGTGACGGTGCTGCTCAATGGGAAGGCGCTCGCCGTGTATTCGGACTCCGCGGCGCTGTACGACCCGGCCACGGGCACCTGGACGCCCACCGCGCCCACAATCGTCCCGCGCTTTGCGCTCAACACGGCGACGCTGCTGTTCGACGGCAGGGTCCTTGTCGTGTCGGGGAGCTTCGACTCCAACGCAGCCGAGCTCTACACTCCCTGACCGCCGCGCCCCGGGAAGTCGACACGTCAGGGATGTCCTACGAGGAAGGAACACCGACCATGAGCCCCACGAACGACCCGAAGAACGCTACTCCGCCCTCGGATGCCGACGCCGCCGTGAGGGACGCCTTCACGCTGGTCCGCTCGGGGGACGCCGGGAAGCTGCGCGAGCTGCTCGACGCCGGGCTTCCCGTCAGCGTTCGCAACGAGCGGGGCGACTCCCTGCTGATGCTGGCCAGCTATTACGGCCACGTGGACGCGACGCGCCTGCTGCTGGAGCGCGGCGCGGATCCGGAGCAGCCCAACGACGCGGGCCAGACACCCCTGGCTGGCGCGGCCTTCAAGGGCAACGAGGCCATCGCCACGGTGCTCCTGGAGGCGGGCGCGGACGTGGACGGCGCGGGCCCGGATGGCCGCACGCCGCTGATGTTCGCGGCCATGTTCGACAAGCTGGAGATGATGGAGCTGCTGATCCAGCGCGGCGCGGACCACCGGGTCCGGGACGCTGACAAGCGCACCGCGCTGGACTACGCGCGCTCCATGGGTGCGGCGCGCGCGGCCGAGCGGCTGGATCCGAAGCCCTGAGAAGACAGACACCCGGGGCTACGCGTTCGTGTGGCCCCAGGCGTTCTCGGGCGGCTTGCCCTGGCCGTCCCCGCCCCGGGCCGTCGTCTCCTCCCTCAGCGAGGTGACGGCCTCCACGATGTGCTCCGCGTCGATGCCCGCGGCGTTCAGCAGCTCCGCGGGCTTGCCGGAGCCGGGCATCTTCGTCACCGCGAGCCGCACCACGATGGGCAGCCGCTCGCGCTCACCGGTGAAGGCCTCCAGCACCGCGTCCGCCAGGCCCCCTTCCGCCCAGTGGTCCTCCACCACGATGAGCCGCCCCAGCGTCTCTCGCGCGGCCTTGCGCAGCGTCTTCGCGTCCACCGGCTTCACGGAGTACAGGTCGATGACGCGCACCGCGATGCCGTCCTTCTTCAGCGCCTCGTAGGCCTTGAGCGCTTCGTGCAGCGTGATGCCGGCGGCCACCACCGTCGCCACGTCCTCATCGGACTGGCGCACCACCTTGCTGCCGCCAATGGGGAAGTCCTCCGTCGCGGGGTAGAGCACCGGCGTCTTCTCACGCGTGCTGCGCAGGTAGGTGATGCCCTGGCGCTCCAGCACCTGCGCCAGCAGCTTCGCGGTCTGGTTCGCGTCGCTCGGGTAGAGCACCGTGCTGCCTCCCACCGCGCGCATCATCGCCAGGTCCTCCAGCGCCATCTGCGACGGTCCGTCCTCTCCAATGGACACGCCTGCGTGGCTGCCGCACAGGTGCACCGTGGCGTTGGAGATGGCCGCCATGCGCACCTGGTCATAGGCGCGCGACAGGAAGGCCGCGAAGGTGCTGACGAAGGCCTTCTTGCCCAGCACCGCCATGCCCACCGCGCTGGACACCATGTTCTGCTCCGCGATGAACATCTCGAAGTAGCGCTTCGGGTGCGCCTTCTGGAACTCGTTCGAGTACGTGGAGTTGGACACCTCCGCGTCCAGCGCCACCACGTCCGGTCGGGCGTTGCCCAGCGCCAGGAGCGCGTCGCCATACGCCTTGCGCGTGGCCTCCTTCTGGCCGACCTCGTACGTGGGCAACTGCAACGGCGAGGCCTTGTCCTGGACGGTGGCCTTCAGCGCCTCCGGCTTCTTCACCTGGACGCGGACGTTGCGCTCCCCGCCCAGCTCACGGATGGCGTCCTGTGCCTTGTCCTCCGGCAGCGGCTTGCCGTGCCAGCCGTCCTGGTTGGCGATGAGCGAGGAGCCGTGCCCCTTCTCCGTCTTGCAGACGAGGCAGGTGGGCTGACCCTTCTTCGCCTGGGCTTCGGCGAAGGCCCGGTCGATGGCGCCCAGGTCATGGCCGTCCAGCGTGACGGCGTTCCACCCGAAGGCTCGGGCGCGGGCCGCGTAGGCCTCCAGGTTCCAGCCCAGCTCCGTCTCACGGCTCTGCCCCAGCCGGTTCACGTCGATGATGGCGCACAGGTTGTCGAGCCCATAGTGGCCGGCCTTGTCGAACGCCTCCCACACGGAGCCCTCCGCCGTTTCGCTGTCGCCCATGAGCACGTAGGTGCGGAAGGGCAGTCCGTCCATCCTCGCGCCGAGCGCCATTCCCACGCCCACGGCCAGCCCCTGCCCCAGCGACCCGGTGGCCACGTCCACGAGCGGCAGCACGTGCGGGTTCGGGTGCCCCTCCAGCCGGCTGCCGAACTTGCGCAGCGAGAGCAATTCCCGGTCGTCGATGGCGCCCGCTGCCTTGAAGGCGGAGTAGAGGACCGGGCAGGCGTGGCCCTTGGAGAGCACGAAGCGGTCGTTGTTGGGGGCCTTCGGCTGTTGGAAGTCGAAGCGCAGGTACTTCTGGAACAGCACGGCCATGATGTCCGCCGCGGACATGGACGAACTGGGGTGGCCCGAGCCCGCCGCCGTGGTGCAGCGGATGCTGTCGATGCGCAGCTGCGCCGCGAGGTCCGCCAAGGTGTCCGCCATCGTTTCGCTCCCGGGTTGGGGGGCCAGGGGTGTGCCCCCGCTACTGTGTTGACTGCCCCGGCCTGCGAGAAGCGTTGCCCCCCGCCGGCCCTGTTCACAGGCAGAATCCGCGAGTGCCTGCCCGCCCGGCCGGACGTGGGCGGCAGGGCATGCGCAACTTGAAGCAACGCCATCTGGGAGCCTCGCGCCCCCGCCGGGAGAATCCATGAATCCGCTGCGACAGCTCGCCGAGTTCGGCCAATCCGTCTGGGTGGACAACCTCCAGCGCAGCTACATCACCAAGGGCACGCTGAAGAAGTTCATCGACGAGGACGGGCTCAAGGGGCTCACGTCCAACCCGACCATCTTCCAGAAGGCCGTGTCGGGCAGCGACGACTACCAGGACCTCTTCGACGCGGCGAAGGGCAAGGGCCTCTCCGGCAACGACCTCTATGAGCAGCTCGCCGTGCGCGACGTGCAGGGCGCCGCGGACATCCTCAAGCCCGTGTACGACGCGACGAAGGGCCAGGACGGCTACGCGTCGCTGGAGGTGTCACCGGGCCTGGCGCTGGACACGCAGGGCACGCTGGAGGAGGCGCGGCGGCTGTGGAAGACGCTGTCGCGGCCCAACGTGATGATCAAGGTCCCGGGCACCATTCCGGGCCTGCCGGCCTTCGAGCAGCTCACCGCCGAGGGCCTCAACGTCAACGTGACGCTGCTCTTCAGCCAGGAGCGCTACAAGCAGATCGCCGAGGCCTACGTCTCCGGCCTGGAGAAGTTCGCCGCGTCCGGTGGGGACGTGAGCCGCGTGGCGAGCGTGGCGTCGTTCTTCATCAGCCGCATCGACGCCATCGTGGACAAGGAGATTGAGAAGAAGCTCAAGGCGGGCGCCACGCCGGAGCAGCAGAAGGCGATGGAGGGACTGAGCGGCAAGGTGGCCATCGCCAACGCGAAGCTCGCCTACCGCACCTTCAAGGAGGTCTTCGGGAGCTCGCGCTGGAAGGCGCTCGCGGCGAAGGGCGCCAAGGTGCAGCGCGTGCTCTGGGCGAGCACCAGCACCAAGAGCCCGAAGCTGCGCGACGTGCTCTACGTGGAGGAGCTCATCGGCCGCGACACGGTGAACACCATGCCGCCCGCCACCATCGACGCGTTCCGAGACCACGGCAAGGTGCGCCCCAGCCTGGAGGAGGACCTGCCCGGGGCGGAGGCGACGATGCGCCAGCTGGAAGCAGCCGGCATCTCCATGAAGACGGTGACGGACGAGCTGTCCACTGACGGCATCCGCCTGTTCTCCGAGTCCTTCGACCAGCTGCTCGGCGCGGTGGGAGAGAAGCTGAAGAAGGCCTGAGTCCTGGAATCCGCGTGCGGGAGGGGCCCAGGGTGATAGTCATTGCGCCCTGCGCGCCGCTCCCGGTGCGCCGCTCCAGGAGACACCTTGCATGGCCCCGGTCGCACTCGTCACTGGCACCTCCACTGGCATTGGCCTGAGCACGGCCATCCACCTGGCACGCCAGGGCTTCGAAGTCGTGGCCACCCTGCGCGATAGCGCCCGGGCGGACGCGCTCCGCGAACGGGCGGAGCGGGAGGCCGTGAAGCTCCACATCCGCACGCTGGACGTGACCAGCGACGCCTCCACCCAGGCGTGTGTCCGCGACGTCCTCCAGGCGCACGGCCGCATCGACCTGCTCGTGAACAACGCGGGCGCGGGCTACCTGGCCACGATGGAGCAGACCTCCGAGGAGGCCCTGCGGCGAACGATGGAGGTCAACTTCTTCGGCGTGTGGCGCGTCACCCAGGCGGTGTTCCCTGTCATGCGAGAGCAGCGGTCCGGGCGCATCATCTCCCTGAGCAGCATTGGAGGCCTGGTGGGCCAGCCCTTCAACGACGCGTACTGCGCGGCGAAGTTCGCGGTGGAGGGCTTCATGGAGAGCCTGGCCCCCGTGGCGTCACGGCTGGGCATCCAGGTCTCGCTGGTGGAGCCGGGGCCCGTCCACACGGAGTTCGTCAACAACGTGCGCGCGACGGGCAATGGCACCCAGGGCAACGGACCGGCCGTGTATGGCGAGCTGCTGGGCCGGTACATGCGGGGCTCCGCGGAGACCTACGCGAGCATGGGACAGACCGCGGACGACATCGCGCGCATCATCTGCGAGGCCGCGACCTCCCCATCGCCGCACCTGCGCTACATCACGTCCGAAGTCATGCGCTCCCTGTACGCGCTCAAGGCCGGGGACGCGACCGGCGACACGATGGTCGCCCGCGTCGCGACGCGCCTGGACTGAAGCAGTGACGCGTTACACGGCACCGGGCTTGAGCACGGTGCCGTAGACGCGCTGGGCGAGGCCTGATTGGAGGAAGTCCATCTCTCCGCCCACCATGGACAGGTACCTGGCGGCGCCGGGGTTGCTGGTGCCTTCGTTGGCCGCGCCGCCCGGGCCCATGAAGTGGGAGAGCAGTCCCGTCTGGACGGTGGTGGGCGCCGTCCCGTCGCGACCCCAGAGGTAATGCTCGTTGGCGGAGACGGCACCCAGCCGGGCCATCTGCGACATGTACCAGGCGCCGACGTGCACGTTCTCCCAGACGTTGGCCAGCTCCGGGTCCTGGGTCTGCTTGGGGTCCCAGGCGCTGCCGTCCGCGCGCTTCAGGCCATTGCCGCTCGCGTAGTTGCGGAAGTCCTCCAGGTTGGAGGCCGCACGCGGCTGCAACAGACCGATGGTCTTGTCCGGGGTGACGCTGCCGTTGGGTTCCACGTTGAGCTTCGGGTTGAACGTGGACTCCTGCGCGATGTCCGCCAGCAGCATGCGCGTGGCGTCCTGGAGTGGCAGCTCCGGGAAGTAGCGCTTCGCGGCGCTGAGCGCGGCCTCGGCGATGGGGCGCTTGTTCTTCTCGAACCCGGCGCGATTCGCGTCCCCCACGCCGTGCATCTCCGCCCCCACCGGGTGCAGGGACGAGAGCCTGTCCATGTCCGTCATGGCCTGTGCCGCGCCGTAGTCACCGCTCACGCCCTGGGGGCTGGAGACCGCGTCCAGCCGCGGTGCGCTGGTGTCCGAGGGGCGCGCCATCTGCCCCGATGACGTCAGCAGCGACAGCGCGCGCAACGAGTCACCGAAGTAGCCACCGCCCTCGGTGGTCTTCACCATCTCGTTCCACATCGCGCCACGGTACCCGGCATCCGGGTCCGCGATGGCGCCCGCCGCGGCCATGGAGACCGCCGTCGCGTTGTGGTTCTTCGACAGGGACGTGCCGTCCAGCGCGTACGTGTCGCCGATGTTCTCGACGCCCTGTGACTTCCAGAAGGTGTTCACCTTGTCCAGGTAGGCACTGGCGCGCGGATCATCATTCCACGCCGCGTCCAGACCGATGCGCCAGGGGGTCCGCATGGCGTCGTAGGTGGCGTTCGGCCCCCGGTCCAGCGGCTTGCCATTGGCATCCATCCAGTCCGGCACCAGTCCCGTGTCCTTCGAACCGGGCTGCTTCAGCGCCTTGTCCAGCATGTCGTAGCTGGCGTCCGCGACCTGGTCCCAGCGCGTGTCACCGGTGAACTTGCTGAACTCCTTGTAGTACGCGGGCGCGAAGTAGCTGGGATTCGTCTCCGAGGAGCCACCGAACGCGTCGCCCGGCTTGAGCACGTTCGTGCCCGGCTCCACCTCGTGCTCCAGGATGTTGTCGATGAGCGTGGTGGCGTCCTGCTTGTAGCCGCCCCACTTCTTGTCGGCGCTCACCAGCGCCATCGCCATGTCCTCATCCGCGTCCGTGGCGCCGTTCTGGCCCAGCGTTCCGCCCTGGGCGTCGATCCGCCAGTTCATCAGGCCGTTCTCGTTCAGATGGGACTGGGCGTACTTCCACAGGCCATCGAACGTCGTCTGGTCTCCATTGTTCGCGGCGAGCAGCATCCCGTAACCAATGCCCTCCGACACCGTGTCGCCGTTGTTCTCCGGGCGCTGCACGCGCAGCGCACCATTGGCTCCGTCGGCCGTGACGTACTTCTCCTTCCAGTCCGCGTAGCTCTGCTGGACGGCAGCCTCCGCAGTCGCCTTGTCGGGCGCCAGCGTCTTCGCCGTGCTCGCGGTCCGCGGGTCCGTGCCCTGGGCCTGCCCGGAGAACGACTGCCAATCCGCGCGGGTGTCGCGGCCCACGTCGAAGCCATCCTTCACCGTGGCGGGCTGGGACGCAGGCGGCTTCGCCGCTCCGGCGGTCGCGACGGCCGGAGGCTGGACAGCGTTCGGCTTCACGTCCCAGCGTTTGAAGGAGGGGACGCAGGAACCATTGGAGGACAGGGCAGAGACCATGGGAACGCTCCGTGCTGGGAGGTGGGCCGGTTGCGGCCGGATGCCCACTTCCAAAGCAGGAGCGATGCCAGGGCTTACGCATCCCGGCTTCAGAGGGACACGCAGGAGGGAAGGCGCGTGCGCTGGGTGACTCCAGTCACCCGACGGGCTCTCCACCGGGTGACCGCAGTCACCCGGTGGCGCTACCGCCTTCCGCGAGGCCGGGGCTCCTTGAGACGCGCGGGGACGGCGGCGGCCTCCGGAGCCGGATGCGTCTCCAGCCAGCGGGCCACGGTCGCGGCTTCGGGATCGCGCGTGGCGCGGACGAAGCGCGCGCGGGCCGCTTCCGCCTCCTGCCTCGCGGGCTGCCTCTCCCCGGCCTCCCACAACGCCCTCGCGAGCGCGAAGCCTGACTCGGCCAGCGTCCCGTCCGGCATCGATGGGTACGCCACCGCCAGCCGCAGCGGCGCGATGGCGTCCTTCGCGCGGCCCAGGCCCAGCAGCGCCTGTCCCACGCCGTCCTGGCTGTACTGGAAGGTCTCGTCGCCAGCAGGCGCCACCTGCTGCTTCGTCGCGAGCGCCTCCTCATAGACGCGCAGCGCCTCGTCATGGCGGCCCAGCGCCAGCAGGCACATGCCCACCTCGTCCAGTCCCTCCGCCACCGGCAGCGTGCGCGCCCCCAGGAGCGCCTTGCGGATCTCCACGGCGGCGCGCGCGTGCGGCAGGGCCCGGGCTGGATCCGCCGCCTCGCGAAGTGCCCAGGCGAGGACGTCGTGCCTTCGCGCGGTGTCCGGGTGCAACGGGCCCACCGCGGCCTCCGTCAGCGACAGCGCGCGCTCCAGCAACGCCACGCCGCGCGCGGTGTCCTTCATCCGGATCGCCAGGTTGCCCTGGAGGAAGGTGATGCGCGCGCGCAGCGGGTGGCCTTCCGGCAACGCCGCCTCCGCCCGCGTCCGCGCCTCCTCGAAGAGGGCGCTCGCGCGGGAGAAGTCATTCCTCGCGTTCGCGAGGTTGCCTTGATTGACCCGCACCTCCGCTTCCAGCACGGCGTCGCCGCCCATGCGCCGCAGCGTCGCGTCCGCGAGCCCACTCCAGACCTCCGCAGGTTCGAAGTGCCGCTGGCCCTCCTCCACGTAGAGCAGCCGGTTGAGGATGGTGACCTTCAGCCGGTCCGCCCTCCCCGCCTCCGCGTCGAAGGCAGCCTGCCGCAGCGCGGTGGCCGCTCCCTCCGAGTCCCCCAACTGCTCGCGCATCCACCCCTGCTGAAGCTGGAGCCGGGCCATCAGCGGCGCGTACCCCGTGGCCCGCACGGCCTCCACCAGCGGCTCCAGCCGCGCCCGGGCCTGGGGAAGGCGTCCGCCATCCACCAGCACCTTCACCTCCGACAGGAGCGCCTCCAGTCGCTCCACCTCGGCGCGCTCCGCGGGCGACTCCGGCAGCCGCTGCTGCTCGCCCAGCTTCGCCACGTCCGCGCACTCGTCCAGCGCGGGGAGCGCGTTCACCAGCGACAGGGACTTCTCCACCAGGGGGACGTCCGCGGTGGACAGCAGCGCCACCACCGCGCGGGCGTCCTCGCGCCGCCGCTCCAGGCACACCACGCGCTCGACGCGCAGGGCCTCCGGCTGGGTGCCCTCCACGAGCGTGGCCCTGCACGCGTCCGTGTGCTGTTGGCTCCAGCTTCGCGCGTACCCATCCAGCACGGCCGCCACGCGCCCGGCCATGTCCGCCCCCAGCGGGCTGCCCGTAGCGGTGAAGGCACGCACCACCTGCTCTCGCTGCTCCGAGCCCCACACCCGCGCCATGAGCGCGTCCGCGCCCTCGCACACGCGCGACTGCTGATAGAGCACGCCGCCGCCCAGCAGGAGTCCTCCCGCAAGCAGGCCCACGCCGCCCCACGCGCGGCGCCGGGCCCTGCGCTTCGGCTCCTGCCCCAACGCGTCCAGCAGCTCCGCGAGCGCCGGGAAGCGCTCCGCCGGGCGCAGCGCCAGCCCGCGCATCACCGCCCGGCCCACCCACGCGGGCACCCGCGAGTCTCGCGGCGGCTCCAGGAGGCGGGGCGCGTTCGGGCCCTCCAGGTCGGCCGGCGTCTTCAGCGCCTGCATGCGCGCGACGTCGAAGGGGCGCTGGCCGTAGAGCGCGGCGTACAGCGCGGCGCAGAAGCTGAATTGATCCGTGCTCGCGTCCGGGACCGCGCCCAGCACCTGCTCCGGGGACATGTAGTTCGGCGTGCCCATCACCGCGCCGGTGACGGTGATGGGCGCATCCAACATGCGCCGCTCCGCGGCCAGCGCGTTCACTTCCCGCGCGGAGGAGTCCTCATCGTCGCCAGAGGGCAGCCCCACCTGGCGCGCGAGCCCGAAGTCCGTCACGCAGACGCGGCCCCGGCGGTCCCTCAGCACGTTGGCCGGCTTGAAGTCGCGGTGCACCAGCCCCACCGCGTGCGCGGCCACGAGCCCCCGGCCCGCGCCCAGGTACGCCTCCAGCACCTCGCGCCACGAGCGAGGGGCCTCCTTCAGCCACTGCCCCAGCGTGCCCCCATCCAGCAGCTCCATCGCCAGGAAGACCTGGGCGCCCCAGATGCCCACGTCGAACACCGGGATGACGTTCGGGTGCGAGATGCGCGCCATCGCCTGCGCCTCGCGCAGGAGCCGCGCCCGTCCCAGCTCCGGATCCGCGTGCCCATCCGAGCGCAGCAGCTTCAGCGCCACCTTCCGGTCCAGGTCCGGATCATAGGCCGCGTACACCACGCCCATGCCTCCCGCGCCCAGCGGCCGCAGGAGCAGGTAGCGCCCCACCTGGACGGGTGAGGACGTCCCGTGCCGGGGCTGCCGGTCCGATTCATTCGTCGCGGGCACGGTCTCCGCTGGCGTCCGCGGCAGCAGTCGCGTCGCCTCGCCATCAGGGCTGCGCGCGGGAAGCGTGTCGTCGCGGTCGTCTCCGGCCGGGGTCTTCATGATGGATGACATCCTAGGAGCCCCGGCGTTGCCATCACCATGCCCCCACAACCCGACCGCGGTCTTCTTCGATAATAAGGAGCCGCGGTCTCCTCCCCCGAGCGCAAGGGTTGTTCATGAACGTCACCCGTCCCCAGAA